>LBIU01000131.1 GCA_000987445.1 Candidatus Accumulibacter adiacens
AGGCCATCCCGTCGTGCGACATGGATCGCACGTCTCGCGTGCGGGCTCATGCCACTCGCCGCGCTGCTGGCGTCGCCGGCCTTTTCGGCCAGCGACGATGGCGACGCGGCAAAGCCGGCCACGGAGGCCACCGAGGTGCAATTCCCGCCATTTCCGCGGACCGAGAACCTGATCCCCTTCGTGGTCAGCGCCACCGCCGACAGCAAGTTCATGATCGACAGCGAGTCGTTATCGGTGACGCCCGATCGCACCGTCTACTACACGCTGGTGATCGTGAGTTCCGCCGGCGCACGCAATGTCAGTTACGAAGCAATCCGCTGCGCCACCGCCGAGCGCCGTGTCTACGGCTTCGGTCGTTCCGACGACACCTGGTCCAAGGCCCGCGGCGATCAGTGGCTGCGCATCAAGGAAAGCACGGTTTACCGGCAGCATGCAGCGCTTTTCGGCGAGTATTTCTGTACCCTTGGGACCAGCCTGCGCGATGCCGACGACGCACGCCGAATTCTCCGCTCCGGGGGCAATCGCGCCAGCACTCGCCCCTAGCCAAGGTCGGCTGATTCAGTAGGCCTGCCGCTCAACAACCGGAACAGCAAAGACCGCGCATGATCACTGACCGCATCGTCATCGAGTTCGACAAGGCTCTGCGCACGCTTCTTGCGCCCGCGCGGACCACTCGCGAGGTACCCGGCCACCAGCAGCCGGAAGCGGTCCTGTCGGACAAGGAGCGAGCGCACGCAGAAGCGCTGATGCGCGTCAATCATGTCGGCGAAGTCTGCGCGCAGGCGCTTTACCAGGGCCAGGCGCTGAGTTGCAGCGATCCGGGCGTCCGGCAAGCGCTACGCCAAGCGGCCCATGAAGAAACGGAACACCTGGCCTGGACCGAGCGCCGCCTCGCAGAATTGCGCGGACGTACGAGCCTGCTGAACCCGCTCTGGTACCTCGGCGCCCTTTCCATCGGATATGGCGCAGGCAAACTGGGCGACGCCTGGAGCCTGGGCTTTCTTGCCGAGACCGAGCGACAGGTCGAGGCACACCTCGACAGTCATCTCAGCGAGCTGCCGTGGCAGGACCTGAAGTCACGTGCGATCGTCGAACAGATGCGCCTCGACGAGATCTCGCACGCCGCAACAGCCGTGCGCCTCGGCGCTCGCGAATTGCCGGCCGCCGCGCGACTGGCCATGCAACTGGTGTCGCGAACCATGACCCGCACCGCCTACTACGTCTAACCCGGACGCCGCAGCACCTGCTGGCGGCTTCCGCACGCCAGGAAAGCGCCCCTGCCAAGTCGCGAACGCCAGCCTCAGTATTCGACGATCTCGAAGTCGTGCGTAATTTCGGCGGTCTTTCCGAGCATGCTGGTGGCTGAACAGTATTTGTCCTTCGACAACTCGATGGCCCGCGCCACCGGCTCGGGCTTGAGTTGCTTTCCGGTCACACGAAAGTGGAAATGAATGCGGGTAAACACTCGCGGCTCGACATCCGCGCGCTCGGCCTGCAAGCTGACCTCGACGCCCCTGACGGCGTGTCGCCCTTTCTTGAGGATCAGGACCACATCGAAGGCCGCGCAACCACCCGCGCCAGCAAGCATTAGCTCCATCGGACGCGGCGCCAGGTTGCGACCACCTGCCTCGAGCGCTCCGTCCATAACGACCGTGTGATTGGTCCCCGTTTCAGCGATGAACGCCATGCCGTCGCCGGTCCACTTCACCTTGCACTCCATGCACTACCCTCCTCCTGTTTCCCGACGGGGATGACGACATGTCATCCCCGGCCGCCACAACCTGCCTGGCGGTGGCCCCCATTGTAGCCGCAAGGCCTGCCGTAGAGGCGGTTCCTGCAAATGCTGCGCCGCACCATATCTGCCGGCAACCATCGTTAAACAAAGGATATTCGAGATTGCATATTGTGTAACGCATATACTATATACGCTATAAACCTTTGGATTAATGTCACTTTCATTTAGCGGGAATTCGTTTTTGCTGGATACCCGGAAAAAGATGGCGCAGCGCACAAATAATACTTGACCTCTACACTCGGACGAGCCATAATGGCTTCAACGTAAGCAGTAAGCACTCTTGCTGATCGGCCTTTCTTAGCGTTCCAGTTGTCTCCTCCACCCTCCTCCTTTGGTGTGGATTTAGCGCGGCTCCAACGAGCCGCGCTTTTTTTTTGCTCTGCGGCCGACCGGCCACGAAGCATGGCGAGGAGTCTCCCGAGCGGCGACCGCGTCGCGCACTCTCGACAGGCGGCAGCAGTGCGCACGGTCGGCACTGCGAACAGCGGCCGAGAACGAACTAATCGTGCGTAGCGGCCAAACATCGATTGACACCAGTAGCGCAGTTGCCCTAACATGCTGGGCTTTCCGTGATCAGGCAAATAAGGACGGCGTTTTTGATGAAGACTTTCTCCGCCAAGTCGCATGAAGTGACCCGCGAGTGGCT
>LBIU01000824.1 GCA_000987445.1 Candidatus Accumulibacter adiacens
ATGGCGGATCAACCGCGAGAGGACCGAGCTGCCGACCGGATGAAACGCGGCTCAGTTCTGGGCCGCACTATACACGCTTTGGCGCAGCACGGCGAAAAAAGCGCTCGCGTCGGATGACTGCCGGGCGCCAGCGGCTCGCCGTGACCGAAGTGCGGCGTCGGCTGGCGTTCACTCCATTCCGGGCCGCCAGCGCCACGCCAACGAACACCTTGCCGCCAATCACATTGGCAAATCCTTTGGAAAGGCGACCAGCTCGTCATGGTCGAGCTTGTCGATCGCCTCCGGCCCCAGCTCGCGGCTGTTCCATGCGTAATTGAGCTTGGCGTAGATCGCCGGCAGCAGTTGCGGCAACAGCTCGTCGACCGCTTGCGGATCGGACTCCAGTTCTCCGATCGCTTCTTCGAGCGCTTCCATGGCATCGGTGAGCGTGGTGAGAATCCATTCGGCGTCCATTTTCATTTCCTTCAAGTCTTCATCCCCTATGCTACGGCGCGCAGTAGCGGTTTTCCCGAAAAAGTGTAGAGCGCTTGCTTGCACTGAATTCCAAGTTCTTGCGCGAAACCAGCGGCCTTGCTCACATGAAATCGCCAATTCACGAATAGTGTTTGATTGCCGCCCCGGAAGCGCACGCCTCGTTCTCTGCCGAGGGAAGGGCGGGAGCGCGTTCGTTCCCTTCTTATATCCTTGCCCAACGGGTGTCAATGGCTGTTCGTCGGAGGGGCAGGGAGAGGCCGGTCGGGCTTGGCCCTTCGGCTATAGGCACCCCGCGCAGGCGCGGTCCGTAGCGACGGCCGATTGGAGACTCTGCGGCCGCGAGCTGCCCGCGCTTCAGGTGCAGGTACTTGGCCAAGTCGGCGGCCGGGTTCAGAATGGCCAGGACAGCAGCCCGCCAGCCGTACAATCGATCTGCCAACAGCTGCTCCGTGTCAGCCCTGCCCGAAGTGGTGACTTGCCGCCGAGGCAAGCTGAAACGCGGATTTCTCGAAGGAGAAGAACGATGCGACCGCTCTGTTTCGTGCTCATGCCTTT
>LBIU01000012.1 GCA_000987445.1 Candidatus Accumulibacter adiacens
TGCATGGGCAAGAACATCGTCCATGTCGGCGATGCGGGTGCCGGGCAGGTGGCCAAGGCGGCCAACCAGATCGTCACCGGCGCGGGCGTGCTGACCGTTGCCGAAGCGCTCAATTTCGCGGCCAGGAGCGGCGTCGATCCGGCCAAGGTGCGCGAGGCGCTGCTCGGCGGCTTTGCCTATTCGAAGATCCTCGAGAACCATGGCCAGCGCATGCTCGACCGCAACTTCAAGCCGGGTTTCAAGTCCTGGATGCACCAGAAGGACATGAACATCGTCATGCAGAGCGCGCACGAACTGGGCATGTGCCTGCCGGTGGCCGCGGCGACGGCACAGATGTACAACGCGATGGTCGGTTCGGGGCTCGGCGAGGAGGATTCGATCGCCATCCTCAAGCTCCTGGAGCGCCTCTCGGGCGCCGAAGACTGATGCACATCGGTTTCATCGGCCTCGGCGTGATGGGCCAGGCCATGGCGCTGAACCTGCTGCGTGGCGGCCATCGGCTGGCGGTCTGGGCGCGGCGACCGGAGGCGCTGCCGCCGCTGCTGGCCGCCGGAGCCGTCGGCTGTGCGACGCCGGCCGCCGTCGGCCAACGCAGTGAGGTGGTGTTCACCATGCTCACTGCCGGTGCCGACGTCGAGCGCGTGGCATTGGGGCTCGATGGCCTGGTAGAGGGGCTCGCTGCCGCTTCTCTGCTGGTCGACATGAGTACCATCGCCCCGGAGACGGCGCGCTCGCTGGCCCTGCGACTGGGCGAGCAGGGTATCGACATGCTCGACGCGCCGGTTTCCGGCGGCGGCCAGGCGGCGGCCGACGCGAGTCTGGCGATCATGGTCGGCGGCAAGACTGCGGTTCTCGAACGCGCGCGTCCGCTGCTGGCACTGCTCGGCAAGCGCATCGTCCATGTCGGCGACAACGGCGCCGGACAGGTCGCCAAGGCGTGCAATCAGATGATCATGGTCGGCGCGATTCAGGCGGTCGCCGAGGCCTTGCATTTCAGTGCCGCTGCCGGCGCCGATCCGGCCAAGGTGCGACAAGCGCTGGCGGGCGGTTCGGCCGGCAGCCGTGCGCTTGAAATCATGGGTGGCCGGATGGTCGATCGCGACTTCGCCGCCGGCGTCGAGGCGCGCCTGCACCACAAGGACTATGGAATCCTGATGGCGGAAGCGCATCGCCTCGGCGTGCCGCTGCCAGCGGCCGCGCAGGTCTGGCAGCAGCTCAACGCGCTGATGACGATGGGTTGGGGCCGGTCCGACACCGCCTCGTTGCTGCGCGTTCTCGAAGCAAGCCGGCGCGCTGCCGGATGAGAACCCTGCTGACCGTCGCCTGGCTGGCCTTGCTGACGGCCTGTGCCGGCCTCGCCGGACTGTCACAGAAACCGGAGGTCAGCGTCGCGAGCGTCGATCTGCGGCAACTCGGCTTTCTGGAACAACACTTTGCCGTGCAGTTGCGCATCCGCAATCCGAACGACGTCGCCCTGCCGATCACGGGTCTGAGTTTCGACATCGAGGTCAATGGGCAGCGCTTCGTCTCCGGGGTCTCCGACAAGGCGGTCACCGTGCCGCGGTTTGGGGACGCGCTGCTCGAGGTGACGGCCATCAGCACCCTTGCCGGTGCGCTGAAACAGTTCTACGCGTTACAGAGGGGAGCGCAGCGGGGCGTGCAGAATGGGTCCCAGCTGCGCGGCCCCGAGCGGCTGGACTACCGGATCAGCGGCCGGTTGCAGCTAGCCGGCGTGGGCAGTGTGCCCTTCGAGCGGCAGGGCGATCTGCGGCTGCCGATGTTTGACAGGCCGCCCGACAAGGCGCCGCTAGCGCCGGGGGCGGAACCCGGCTGAGCGGCAGGAGTCCCCTGCTGCATCAATCGAGAGAGATGATCAGCTTGTCCCAGCCTGAGCCGACTTCGTCGGCATTGGCCTTCTTGTTGCGGCCAAGTGCCGCCAGGCGCGCTTCCATTTCGGCAATCGACTGGTCGGTAAACCTGAGTCGGCGACGGTCGCTACCGCAGCGGCGTTCAGGCGAACCGGCAGGGCGCTGCAGATGCTGCTGGCGTCGGTCTGGTCCTCTTTGCATGCGCATCGTTCACTCCTTGAAAATCGCGGCATCACCGCCGTCGTGAAGAGAGCTCGGGAGGCTGTCCGCCAAACCCGGACGGATCAGCCCACTGTGCACAAGCACGATTGCAGCAGTGCGCAGGCGATTGGCGATAGTGGAATCAGGTGACGGTCGCTTACCCGTCGGCATTATCCCGAAAACGCCTGGCGAATACCAATCCAGCGCGCTTATGGCTGGCTGGGTTGCTTGACTGCTGCCCGTCCTCGCCCCGGCTCGCCGCCTGGCTGGTCGCACTCGCCATGGCGAAGTCCGCAGCAGCGGCGCGGATCAGATCTTACCCGCCGATGCAGACTGGGCTGCCGGCGCGGTCGATGCACGCCCGTCGTCATGTACCAGGCGCAATCCGGCCGGCAAGGACTCGCCGAAAGCGCGGCGTTCGTCGGCCTTGTCGAGTTCGACGACGCTATTGATCTGCTCGATCCAGTGGCTGTTGGCATTGATTGCGCTCAGCCGTCCCGATACCTCCTGGCGAACCCCGTCGGGCAGGTCGCGCGATCGGTCGCCGGTCAGGCGGGCGAGTTGCGTCGCCGCGAAGGCTGCCGGCTCGACCTTTTTCCAGTCCGCGGCCAGCAGGCCCTCGAGCCAGCGGCAGGCGTCTTCGGCCGGCACCACCTGGTGGGCGCTGCCATAGAGCGGCTGTCGGGCGCCGATGCGGCCAAGTGCCCACCATCCGAGCGGCTTCTCCGACGCCCTGGACAAGCGGTCGAGCAGCCAGTCGCCGACGTCGATCTTGCGCTCGATGGGCAACCTCTCGAGCGAGGCGACCAGGCGCAGCATGTCGTCGTGGCTGCCGCTGATCGGCGCTGGCTGGCGATTGCGGGCCTTGACGGTCTCCGTCTGCAGCGGCGGCAGAACTTCGGCGAGCAGCAGCTCCTGCGTGTCCGCCGGCAAGCCCCCGGCCGCGCGCCGCCACAGGGTCCACCACTCGGACCAGTTCTGGCTCTCATTCACGTACTGAATGCCCTGCGAGAGCAGCGCAGTCAGCTGCTCGATCCGCCAGTCGTCGATAGCGTCGCCTAGGCCCGGGCGCAGGCAGTAGCCGGCGAGGTTGAACCATAGGCGCTCATGTTCGGGCGAGCGCCGCCGGCGCCGCGCACGTTGCAGCAGGGCGTCGAAGAGGGCGCGCAGCAGCGGCATTTCCCAGTCGTCGCGCTTGCCGAGCAGGTGTTCGAGCTGGCCGCGCAGGCGGCGCACCTCCTTGTTGTCGACGGTCTGCGAGCGGCCGCCGAAGATGTTCTCGATGGACTTCACGGCATCGGAAAAGCGTGGCGGCAGCACTTCCGACGAGGCCGTGGTCGCTTCGCCGTCGCTGCGCAACTGGAATTCGAGCAGCCAGCGGCGGGCGGGGTTGTCGATGCTGACGCAGTGCAGTTCGAGGCTGCCGACTTCGGTGATGCCGGCAATCAGCTCGACGCGCACTTCGCGCTGCGTGTTGCCCGCCTGCGGCTGGACGACGGTGGCAATCGGCGGCAGGCGGACGAAATCCTCGTCGTCGAGAGCGGCGATCTCGCCGGGCTGGTAGCGCGTGTCGGCCACTGACGAGGCGAGGTAGAAGCGTACTGGCTGACCCAGGCGCAGGCTGAAGGTCCGCTCCGGCAGGCGGACTTCGTGTCCTTCCTCGCTGCCGCGCGGCAGGAGGCAGATGCCGCGTCGTTGCTTGTTGCCTTCGTCGAGGACCAGGAAGTAACTGCGCGCCGAGCCGCCACCGATGCGTCGTCCGTGCCCTTGCCGGACCAGCGCGTAGGCGACTGCGCCGCGGGCGACGGCAATGTCCGGGTCATCGTTGTGCAGCAGGCGCAGCGGCGCGCCGCGCCAGTCGGCGAGCGTGGCTTGCAGGCGCTCGCTGAGCGCCTCGGCACGGAAGACCCCGCCGTTGAAGAGCACGGTATCGGGGACCGGCAGGCCTTGCCTGGCCGGCGGCTGTTCGTCGCCTGCTTGCTGCCCTGCTTGGTGTTGCGCTTCTGGCGCGGCAAGCCCCTCGCTCTCCTCGGCCAGTGCGCGCCGTGCCGCCTCCTTGTGGCGCCTGAGAAAGGCCGCCACATGGCGGGTGATGGCCGGGTCGGCGGGGTAGGGCAGTCCGAATTCGACCAGCCCGGCGCGTCGCTGCAATACCGGCTGATCCACCGCGACGCGCGGCATGAAGCCGTCGACGATCATGTTCAACACTTCGTCGCGCTGCAGTTCGATGCTGCGTGCGCCACCAATCAGCTTGGCGCCGCCGCCGAGCAGGGTCAGCAAGACCGATTCGGGGGCGCCATGCGCCAGCAGTTGTTCCTTGGCGGCGCGACAGCGCGCCGTCAGCTGCGAAAAACGCGCCGCTGACAGTTTCTTGCCGCCGCTCTCCGGCAGGCGCGACTCGACCAGGTGGGCCAGCGCCAGATCCATGTTGTCGCCACCGAGCATCAGATGGTTGCCGACACCGACGCGCGTCAGTTCCGGCTCGCCGTCCTTGAAAGCCACCTGGATCAGGGTCAGGTCAGTGGTGCCGCCGCCGATGTCGCAGACCATCAGCAGTCGCGTTTCGGCGAGTTCCGTGTCCAGGCTGTCCTGATGGCGGAACAGCCAGTCGTAGAACGCCGCCTGCGGTTCCTCGAGCAGACGCAGCTTGGGCAGGCCGGCCTGCCGCGCGGCTTCCAGGGTCAGCGCCCGCGCGCCCTCGTCGAAGGACGCGGGGACGGTCAGGATCACCTGCTGCTGTTCGAGCGGTGCCTGCGGGAAACGATGCCGCCAGGC
>LBIU01000132.1 GCA_000987445.1 Candidatus Accumulibacter adiacens
TCGCTGACGATCTTGAAGACGTGCGCCAGAACATGTTTTTCCGGATCCGGGTCGGCGTGGAAAGCTTCCGTCGGCCCGCCCGGCTCGCCGCGATAGAACGGTGGCGGATTGCCCTCAGCCGGACTGGGTGCCAGTTGCGCCAGGGCGTCGAGCAGTTGCGGAATGCCGGCGCCGGTTTTTGCCGAAACGAAGAGGATCGGAATCAGGTGGCCCGAACGCAGCGCTTTCTCGAAGGGCAAGTGCAGTTCGTCGGGGCTCGGATCGAGGCCTTCGTCCAGGTAGCGGGCGAGCAGGTCCTCGTCCTCCTCGACGATTTGATCGATCAAGGCACGGTGCGCGGCCGCCACCGATTCGAAATCGCTCTCGCCGCTGTCGTGACCGAGCAATTCGACGACCTCCGCGCCCTGCTTGACCGGCAGGTCGAGCAACATGCACTCACGCCCGAAGCGCTCTCGAATCTCGCCGACCAGCGCCGGCAGGTCGACGTTGTCGGCGTCGATCTTGTTGATGACGATCATCCGGCAGACGCCGCGAGCGGCTGCCAGTTGCATCATTTTTTCAGTGGACAGCTCGATACCGTTTTGCGCATTGATCACCACCAGCGCGGTGTCAACCGCCGCCAGAGCGCTGATCGCCTGCCCGGCAAAGTCGGGAAAGCCCGGCGTATCGATCAGATGAACATACACGTCCTGCCACGAAAACCCCACCAGTGCCGCGTTCAGCGAGTGGCCGAATTCCTTTTCCTGCGGATCGAAGTCGCAAACGGTATTGCCTTTCTCGACGGCGCCGCGGCTGCTGATCTCGCCGGCGGCAGCGAGCAGGCTTTCGGCGAGCGTTGTCTTGCCGGCAGCACCGTGACCGACAAGAGCGACGGCGCGCAGCATACTGGTGGTGGTTTGGCCCATTCATCATCTCCCATTCAAGTCGAACGCACGCCACAGCTCCCCATCTAGCCACATGGCATGTCAGGCCGCGCGTGCTGACATCATTTTACCCCTGCCGTGAGCGCAGCGCGCGCTGCGCTCCGCACGCTTCGGGAATGCGCTCGCCAAATTTCGCTTCGGGCGCCACCACATCGCCTGCTGGGCAATCACGCCCCGGCAGGCGGCGGCTCTAAAATTGGAACGAAAGCAGGGAAAACGCATCCATTTTGTGTAAACCGCGTCAGTCGGCTAAAGTGACGCGCTTTATTTTTGATGAACACCGCGTCAGGAGCCCAAAATGGAAAACGATCTGCGCCAAGCCGACCTTCGCGAAGCCGCTCTGGAGTATCACAGCCAGCCGACTCCCGGCAAGATCGCTGTCCAGCCGACGAAGGGGCTGAACAACCAGCTCGATCTGGCGCTCGCCTATTCTCCCGGGGTCGCTTTCGCATGCAACGCGATCGTCGATGATCCCGGATCGGCCAGCCAATACACGTCGCGGGCCAATCTGGTCGGAGTGATCACCAACGGCACGGCGGTGCTCGGTCTGGGCAACATTGGTCCGCTGGCGGCAAAGCCGGTCATGGAAGGCAAGGGCTGCCTGTTCAAGAAGTTTGCCGGCATCGATGTCTTCGACATCGAACTGGCCGAAAGAGACCCCGACCGGCTGATCGACATGATTGCCGCGATGGAGCCGACCTTGGGCGGCGTCAACCTGGAAGACATCAAGGCCCCGGAGTGCTTCTATATCGAGGCCAAGCTCAAGGAACGGATGTCGATTCCGGTCTTTCACGACGATCAGCACGGCACGGCCATCATTTCGTCGGCCGCGATCCTCAACGCACTCAAGGTGACCGGCAAGAAAATCGCCGAAGTGAGCGTTGTGTGCTCGGGCGCCGGGGCGGCGGCGATTTCCTGTCTGAACCTGTGGTGCGATCTCGGCGTGCGTCGCGAGAACATTCTCGTCTGCGACTCGAAAGGCGTGATCTACGCCGGCCGTGACGCCGACATGGAGCCCAACAAGGCGCGCTATGCACGCGACACCGACTGCCGCACCCTCGGCGAAGCGCTCACCGGGGCCGACATCTTCCTCGGACTGTCGGCAGCAGGGATCCTCGAACCCGAGATGCTCGCCACCATGGCCAAGGATCCGATCGTCTTCGCGCTCGCCAATCCGACCCCGGAAATCATGCCCGAACTGGCCCGGAAAGTACGCCCGGACGTGCTCATCGCCACCGGCCGCTCGGACTATCCGAACCAGGTCAACAATGTCCTCTGTTTTCCCTTCATTTTCCGCGGCGCGCTCGACGTCGGCGCCACCGGCATCAACGAGCAGATGAAGATGGCCTGCGTCAAGGCCCTGGCGGCGATGGCTCAGGACGAGGTCAGCGACGAAGTCGCCATGGCCTACCCTGGCCAGGAGCTGGCTTTTGGCCCCGACTATCTGATCCCCAAGCCTTTCGATCCGAGCTTGATCACCATCATTGCCCCGGCGGTTGCCCTGGCGGCGATGAATTCGGGTGTCGCCACGCGGCCGATCGCCGATATGGAGGCCTACCGCGAGAAGCTGCGCGAATTCGTCTATCAAAGCGGTGTCGGCATGCGAGCGGTGTTCTCGGCCGCCAAGCGCAGCAGCGAAACGCGCATCGTCTATTGCGACGGCGAGGACGAACGCATGCTGCGCGCGGCCCAAACGATCATCAATGAAGGGCTGACGCGCCCGATCCTGATTGGTCGCCCCGAGGTCATTGCGACGCGCCTCAAGCGGATTTCCTCGAAGCTGCGCCCGGGCACCGATTTCGACATCGTCGACCCGGCCAGCGACGAGCGCTACAAGGAGTGCTGGACCGCCTATCATCAATTGCGCAAGCGCTACGGGGTGACCATCGATATCGCCAAGACGCGCTTGCGTACCAACAACACCATCATCGGCGCCATGCTGGTCAGCCTCGGCTACGCCGACGGCATGATCTGCGGTCTATCTGGCCGATTCGCGCACCATCTGCGGCAGATCGACGAGATCATCGGCAAGGAGCCCGGGTGCAACACCATGGCCGCGATGACCCATGTCCTGCTGCCCGGCCGCGCACTCTTCCTCTGCGATACGCACGTCAACGAGGATCCCGACGCCGAGCAACTGGCCGAGATCACGCTGATGGCGGCCGAAGCGGTTCGTCGCTTCGCGATCCGGCCGAAAGTGGCCATGCTCTCGCACTCGAACTTCGGATCATCGCTCACCGCGGGTGCCCGCAAGGTCGCCAGGGCGGTGGAGATCGTCCGCGCCAAGGCGCCGGATCTGGAGATCGACGGCGAGATGCACGGCGAAAGCGCCCTCTCGCAGAGCATACGTGAACGCTCGGACCCGCAGTCGCCACTGAGCGGCGAGGCGAATCTACTGGTGATGCCCAACCTGGATGCAGCCAACATTTCCTACAACCTGCTCAAGATGACTGGCGGAGACGGCATGTCGGTCGGTCCGATCCTGCTCGGCGCGGCACGCCCGGTGCATGTCCTGGCGGCGACGTCGACCGTTCGTCGCGTGGTGGACATGAGCGCCCTGATCGTCATCGAGGCCGCCAGCGAGTAAGCGTCCCCGATCGTCCGGCGGCGGCAATTGAAGGCAGCGGCGGCCCGCAGCTCCAGCCTGCTCCGCGCAGCCGCTGCACAGACCCGCAACAGCCAGCGCCGCGCGCCGCCCCGGGGCCGGGATTCCTGCCGAAAAGCCGCTTCTTTACAAACACGCCGAGTCAATGCATCATCGGAAAGGCTAATAACTCGGCATAGCCGGGACCTGATGGTTCACAACGCATTGCAAGGTCCTATCGCAGACAATGGCAGCCAATCCGCAAACCCCCCCGCTAAGCGGCCTCGCCCGTGCGCTGGTTCAAGCTGGTCGGCTCAAGGAAGCCGAGGCGGAGTCCCTGCTCGCGCAGGCGGC
>LBIU01000133.1 GCA_000987445.1 Candidatus Accumulibacter adiacens
CTGGCCAAGGCCGCTTGCTCTTGGCCTAGGCCATGCCGCTCAGGCGGGCCTTGCGCTCGCGTTCGACGCGCGTGATATAGCGCTGCACCATGCTCATCCTGGCTCCGGGCAAGGCCAGAAACTCGCAGCCGACGCGAACATAGCGCGCGCCGCCGCGGGTGGTGACGTCAAACTTGTTGCGTATACACAGGTTGGCGACCAGCAGGCCTTCGTCCGGCAGCGTCATCTTGCAGTCGCTGAGCGCCATGCCGCTCGGCAGCAGGGCCGCCAGGCTGGGCGTGGCCATCAGCCCGACACCCCCGCCACTGATATCCAGCAAGGATGCTTCGGCGATCAGCTCGCTACCGTCCATGCGTTTGATCGTGGTGACGAACTTGACCGGTTTGGCGATCGGTGTCGACAGGCGAAAATACTCGCGACGCTGCAGGCGCAGCACCTTGTCGGGCAGCGCCGCACGAAACGCCGGGCGGCCATCGCTGTGCGTCTCGGCAAGCTGGTGCAAGGTGAACTGCACCTTGACCTTGTCGAGCGTTGCGCTCAGGACGAGCTGGCTTGCTTGCAGCGCCTGACGGTTAAGCGCTTCGTCGCGCCCCCAGTCGAGGAGCAGTTCGCCGTTGTCCGTGTCGACTTCGAGCAGCGAGGTCAACAGAAACTCCTGGCCTTGATCGAGATAGGCGCTGACCAGCGCTCGGCGTTGAATCAGCGAGCGCAGTACTGCCACAATTTCAGCTTTCGAGTGCAACAGATACTCACTGAAATTGTCGGCCTGTTCGATTTCGAAGCGGAGGGATCCCTCTTCTGGTGTCGGCTCAAGCTCCGTATTTTCCATCTGCCTTCCTGCAAACGCCTGGAGCGCGCAGTTTAATGCAAAAGCGGTGCACGGGTAAGCGAGGGGCGAGGGCTTGTGTTGGCTGCGACCGCGCTCAGGCGCTTCCTGCGCCTTCGGCAGGCCCAGCAAAAAGCGGCGCCGGGACTGCCGCTGCGCCGCTTTCCAGTTGATAGATCCAGGCCAGCAGTTCGGCAACGGCGAGGTACAGTTGCGGTGGGATGTGCTGGTCGAGGTCTACCTGCATCAGTAGCGATACCAGCTCTGGCGATTCGTGCACGTAGACGCCGTTTTCGTGGGCTCGCGCAATGATCTGCTCGGCCAGCAGACCCCGACCCTGGGCCACCACACGCGGTGCAGCGTCCGTCTGTCTGTAGGCAAGTGCGACGGCGTTCTTCAGCGTGTGGTCCGGAGCCTTGCGCATTATCGTCTCTCTCCTGCCGCGTTTCAGCTGGCCCGGCCACGCTGGGAGTTTCCTTTTCGTCGCCCGTTCGCTGGCCGGCGTGGGCAAATTTTCTGCTCAGCGCCATTGACCATCGCTTGCCGGGCTCTTGCCATGCCTCGTCGCGATTGTCACCGGTTCCCGGTAACCCAGGCTGCCGGTGATCCGGCGCCAGCAGCCGGGTCGTTGGCGTGCGCCGCCGCTGCGGGCAGATCTGTATCTTACTCCGAGTCTCGTCTTTTTTTTCGACCGTCAGGTCCGGCAATCGCCAGCGCGGATCGGTCATCTCTCTTGGCGCCATACAGTGCATAATGCCTGGACTCGGATCATCGCAAATTGCTTTGGACGTCATGCCAGAAAAGCCCACCTTCCTTACCCGGCCCTATCTTCCACCGCTGGAAGACTTTCTTCCCTATCTGGCCGAGATATGGGGGAGCAGACAGCTCACCAATGGTGGGCCGTTTCATCAACAGTTTGAGGAGGCGCTCAGGCAGTATCTGGGGGTGCCCTATGTCTCCCTGTTCGCCAATGGCACGCTGGCGTTGATGACTGCCCTACAGGCGCTGCGGGTCACCGGCGAGGTGATCACCACTCCCTACACCTTCGCCGCGACAACGCACGCCTTGCTGTGGAACGGCATCAAACCGGTCTTCGTCGACATCCGCAGCGACAGCTGTAACCTCGACGAGGATCTGATCGAGGCGGCCATCACGCCACGCACCACGGCCATCCTGCCCGTGCACTGCTACGGCAATCCCTGCGCCAGCGAGCGCCTGCAGCAGATCGCCGACACCTATGGGTTGAAGCTGATCTACGACGCAGCGCACGCCTTTGGGGTGAGCGTTGGCGGGCATTCCCTGCTCGAGCATGGTGACGTGGCGATGCTCAGCTTTCACGCGACGAAGGTCTTCAATACCTTTGAGGGCGGGGCGATCATCTGCCACGATCTGAAGTTGAAGCAGCGTATCGACTACCTCAAGAACTTCGGTTTTGCCGATGAAGTCACAGTCGTCGCCCCGGGAATCAACGGCAAGATGAACGAGTTTCAGGCGGCTCTGGGCTTGCTGCAGCTCAAGCACGCGAGCCATGCAATCGCCGCGCGGGTCGAGATCGATCAACGTTACCGCCGGGCGTTTGCATCCGTTGCGGGTGTGGACTGCCTGACGACTGCTGAGGGGGTGAAACCGAACGGCGGTTATTTCCCGGTGATGATCGGCGCCGACTACCCACTATCTCGCGACCAGCTCTACGAAGAATTCCGGCGCCGAGACGTCCGCGTCCGCCGCTATTTCTTTCCACTGATCAGCAATCTTCCAATGTACCGAGGATTTGCGTCGGCAGCACCTGCCAATCTTCCGGTGGCGACGAGTATCGCCAAGCGTGTCCTTTGCCTGCCGATCTACCCGGATCTCGACCTCGAGACCGTCGATCGGATCATCGAGATCATTCTCTCAATCCGCTGAGCCAATACTTTCACTTGCCATTCATGAACGAACTACTAGAACTGATTGCTGCGGCCCTGAAGCTGCAAAAGAGTGACATCGACACGCAGACCTCGATGAAGTCCAGTGCTGCATGGGATTCTCTGGCACACATGGAACTGGTCATCAGTATCGAGGACCACTACCAGATTGTTTTCGACGGCGATCAAATCGCGGAGATGACGTCGGTGGCTGCCATCGTTCGACAGCTGCAGAGCATGGGCCTGGTACACGATGAAGCTTGACGGTGCGGTGGCCGTTGTAACCGGGGCGGCGCAGAATATCGGGCGCAGCATTGCCTTGGCGCTCGCGGACGCTGGCTGCAGAGTGGCCGCCTTCGATCTCAACAAGGAACTGCTCAATGACTTGGGCAGCGACCAGATAAGCGTCTTTCAGTGCGATGCCGCCGATCCGGATCAGACGGCCGCTGCGATCACGGCAGTCATGGCGCAGTTCGGGCGTATCGATGTGCTGGTGAATGCCGCCGGCTGGATCTGCAGTGCGCCGCTGTACAACCTGCTCGGCAGACCCGCTGGTCGTCACGATCTTGTGCTCTGGGAAAAGGCCTTGCGCTTGAATCTGACCACGGCGCTGGTAATGGGCTCATGCGTGGCCGAGCAGATGATTCGCCAGCGCACGCGTGGCGTGATCATCAACATCAGCTCCGTCGCCGCGCGTGGCAATGCCGGACAGAGTGCCTACGCGGCAGCCAAGGCCGGCTGCAACGCCCTGGCGATGACCTGGGCAAAGGAACTGGGTGCTTTCGGCATTCGTGCGCTGGCCATCGCGCCGGGCTTCATCGACACCTCTTCGACGCATGGTGCGATGAGCGAGGAACGTCTCAAGGACTGGGTCGGCAAGACAGCGCTGCGTCGCCTGGGGACTCCGGAACAGGTTGCTCGAACGGTCCTCTTTGCCGCCGAGAACGACTACCTGACGGGAACCGTCATCGAACTGGACGGTGGCCTGAAACTGTGACGCGGTGTGATGCACGCACTAGTGCGCGCGCAGTTGCTGCACCAGTGCCTGGCGGTCGACCTTTCCGTTGGCGTTGCTGGGCAATTCTGCCAGCACTTCGACCTGTCCCGGGATCATGTAGGCGGGCAGGCTGTCCCTGAGAGAATCCCGGATGGCCGCAGCCGTGGTGGGCTCTCTCGCGCTGACGAAGGCGACAATCTGCCCGTGCTGCTCACGGACACGCTGATAGAGGGCGACAGCCCGCGTGACCTGCGGCAGCGCGTGCATGGCAGCCTCGATTTCTTCCAGTTCGATGCGGTAGCCGAGGTGCTTGATCTGGTTGTCGGTCCGGCCAACGAACCAGAGCAGTCCTTGCTCATCACGTCGAACCAGATCGCCAGTCCGGTACATTCTTTCCTGGAAAGGTGTGCGTAGCGGATGGGCAACGAAACTGCGAGCGGTACGTTCTGCGTCATTGTAGTAGGCGAGGGCCAGTTGCGGGCCAAGCAGGCACAGTTCCCCGATGTCGTCCGTGGCCGGAGTCAGGTCGTCGCTGACCAAGAGGTGGTCGAAATTAGCCGCCAGTCTGCCCAACGGGGCGAGGCTCCGAGGATCAGCGAAATCCGATTCGTGCAGCGTGTATGCCGAACAGATGCAGGTGCACTCCGTGGGGCCGTAGACGTTGACCAGCCGTGCCCGCGGGTGAAAGAGGTCGAACAGCCGTTTCAACTCCTTCTTGGGGTAGGCTTCGCCGCCAAACAC
The DNA here is from genome assembly GCA_000987445.1 of Candidatus Accumulibacter adiacens. Taxonomy (GTDB): domain Bacteria; phylum Pseudomonadota; class Gammaproteobacteria; order Burkholderiales; family Rhodocyclaceae; genus Accumulibacter; species Accumulibacter adiacens. The sequence goes on from LBIU01000133.1 coordinate 4,469, forward strand.
CAGGCAACGGATCCGAGGCCACGTGTCCGGCCGAAGCTGGCGCATGGTGATCAGATAGATCAGCAACGAGGGGACCGAGAACCACAGGGTGCAGCCGAGTTCGTCTACGCGCGGTACCAGTTCCGCTGCAGAGGAGACGATCTCCCGCGCTAGCGGAGCCAGGGCGGCGCCGTTGAACAGGGCCGCGTAGAAGTCGAATACCGAATTGTCGAAATGCAACGGGTTGACGTTGGTCAGGACGTCCAGCGGCGTGATCGCAAACTCGTCGCGTGCCCACTGCACGAGATTAAGAACGCTGGCGTGCGAGATTGCGACACCCTTTGGCATTCCGGTCGAACCGGAGGTGAACATCAGGTAGGCCGGGTCGCTGCCGATTGCTTCGTCATGGTCGGTCGGCAGTTCGGCCGAATGCCGTGCCAGGACAACTGGCTCGGGCAGCATCAGCAATGACCTGCCGTGTGCGTGGCAGCAAAGCAGGATTTCCTCGGGCAGGGCGTGATCGCTGACCACGAGACGCGGCTGGCAGGTCGAAAGGATTTTCCCGATGCGTTGTGCAGGGTTCTGGTCGTCGAGATTGACGTAGGCTGCGCCGAGCTTCAGGGCGGCCAGCATCAGCGCAAAGCCCTGCATCGATTTGGCATTGAACAGTGCCAGTACGTCGCGACGGCGGAGTCCCTGCGCCTTCAGCCAGTTGGCCAGCTGGTTGGCGCAGCGATCCAGTTCCCTGTACGACACCGACTGCCCGGGGCCGACCGCCAACGCTGGTCGCTGGGCATGGGTTGCGGCAATCTGTTCAAATGCCCGGCCGAGATTGCAGTGGTAGGTCATCGTCGCCAAGCTCAGAGGTGGAGAACCGGTCTATTGCGCAATAGAGCCATTGCGCCGTTCCGTTGCGCTGGGCTCATGATCGAGACTAATGCTGCCACTGGACGAAAAGCGCCTTGCCGCACACGAAGGCTCTCGCGATCCGTTCGCCTTGCTCTAGCAGCAAGTCATTGCCAACCCGGTAGGGGCCGTCACCATGTGCCCAGACATAATCGTCGAGGATCAACCACGACCCTGGCAGCATCTTTCCGAGCCAGAGTTGGCAATCCTTCCAGACCAGATCATAGTCGTGGTTGCCATCGATATGGATGGCGGCGATCTGTCCCGAATACGCGATCTTGCTGTCGGCCGAGTAGGTTCGCGCACTGTCCTTGGCGTAAAGGGCAAAAGCCTCTTCCGACGGCAGGCGAAGATGGGAGTGGTCGTTGGCGCGCAGGGGGATCATGTTGACAAAGAAGCCTTCGCTCATGACCTCAAAATCCCATTCGTCTACCAGCGCCTGCAAGGCTTGTGGCGATCGCCGTTGCACCGCATTGTCGGCCATCCAGGGATCGACGGTCAGTACCGGCCCGATGCGATACCGCCAGGCCAGGTAAAGCAGCACGAACGCCGATCTGCCCATCAGCGTGCCAATTTCGATGACATCTCCTGGGGGGGCGCTGGCCAGGATCCCCATCATCGCGGCCAGCTTATCGTCGTTCGACTCTCCATAGATCTGCGACGCTTGCCGCAGTAGGCCGGCTACCTCGAGCAGCGATAGGCTGGGGGCAGGGTCCGCGCAGTGCGCGACCAGCGGCAACAAGCGCCTTGCCCGGGCCATCAGCCGGTGATGTTGCTCGACCTGTTGCCGGATCGGCGATTGGCCGACCAGCTCGATCGCCGGATGGTGAGCGTCAAGGAAGCGTGCCATGAAATCATGTACGCTGGCGACCGGACAGAACAAGCGTCCGATCGAATGGGCAGCCACCAGCGAGAGGAAATTCTCCGAGAAGCCGTCGTCGTAAACCGGCGGCAGCCAATGCAGGTCGCCACGTGCACCGGCAATTTCGCCCCTCTCCACGGAAGCCGCGCAGATCGTCTCCTCGCCGCGCGCTCGCGCCGCCGCCACATATTCCTCTGCGGCCTGGTTTACAGCGGGGAACACCAGCGTCCTGTACCTGGTCTTGGCGGCGTTCATGATTCGAGGATGGTCAGTCCGTCAGGCCGATGTCGCGCCTGGCGGCTTGACGGACTGCGTCGTCCAGCCACTGGTGCATGCTCTTGCCGGTCTTGGCCTGCGCCTCATAGGCCAGCCGCTTGGCCTCCGGCGTGACCCCTTCGAGCTGGCCGTAGTAGCGTGTCCGGTGCGTCCCGCCACGCGCCCCAGGAATCGGGAAATCGAAGTCGGCGACCGGTTCGCCTTCACCGACCACGAAGTCGAAGACATAGAAGACGCCGCCGATGATCCACTCGAGGCGCGTCTTGCGTGCTTCGACGGGCAGCTTGTCCAGCGGCAGCGGATAGACGAATTCGGGGTTGGAATTCATCAGAATCCTGCCAAAATCGGTATCGCGCAGCCACGGCGGCATGCTCTCGTCACCAACCACCACCTTGCCACCGGGCCTGGTGACCCGCGCCATTTCGCTAAAGGCGCGCTTGACGTCGCCGAAAGCGTTGATTCCACCGAAATGGAAGCAGGCATCGAAGCTATTGTCGGCAAAGGGTAGGAAATAGCCGTTGGCCAGCGCCGGCTCGATGCGTGCGCGCACAGCACGCATCCGTTCGACATTCTTGGCCAGAAACGACGGCGACAGATCCTGTATGTAGAGTCGCCCGTCCGGCCCCAGGCGGCGCGCGATGAGCGCCGAGTCCCGGCCGGTTCCGGCGCCTGTCTCGAGCACTGTCGAGTCCGGGCGCAGGTCCAGCTTGTCGATCATTGCCGTGCGTACGGCCTGTTCGTCTTCACCGTAGGTGCTGAATGTCAACGGAAGGTAGCGATCGTAGGCGTCGGCCCGTTGCTCGTATTGCGCCAGCGCCGCCCGATCCAGTGAAGGCAGTTCGAAGGGGTAGACCAGATTCGGCAAGCCGTCGTGAATCTCGAAGCGATGGCCGGACGGGCTTGACAGCACGCCGGCGATGATTTCATCGCCGTCGCGAACCGCCTCCGACAGCTTCAGAGACTCCAGAGTGGCTGGATCGATGTAGAAGTCCTCTTCTCCTGCGCGCATGCGTGTTCCCAACGAAAAGTTGAATCGTGCAAGGGCCCTTGTCGCAGCCGCTTGAGCCGGCCTGTGCGAAACGGTCTGAAGTCGTCATTGTAGTGCCAGCGAGCAAGCGACGGGGAGGGCGCCCGACATGGCGACGCAGCGATGTCGCGAGCGGCTTGGTGCCTGGCTTGATGATCACGCGCTCGCGATGGCAAAACCGGTCGAGACACGCGAAGGCATCCTCGCTGTTGGGCGGAGAGGGGGTACACTCTCTGGCGAGAGCGCCGCGGGCACCAGGCCGGGGATCTCTGCCCGGCAGGGCAGGCGGCCGGCGCGAGGTCCTCAGCGGAGGATCCGCTCGGCTGCTGCACGAGAAAAGGAGACGAACGATGAACGCACTGGTCATTTTCGGGGTGGGCAAGATCGCCGATGTCGCCTACCACCACATCGTCCGCGATCACGCGTATGAGGTGGTGGCCTTCACCTGCGATGCCGAGTGGTTGCCAACAGGTGCCCAGGGCAGCAGGTTTCGCGGCCTTCCGGTGGTTCCTTTCGAAGAGATTGAACGCCGTTATCCTCCCGAGTCGGTGTCGATGTTCGTCGCTATCGGTTATCACGACCTCAACGCCGTTCGGGCGGCGAAATGTGAAGCGGCCAAGGCGAAGGGCTATCGCTTGATCAGCTACGTCAGCCCGAGGGCCGATCATGGCCCCTGGCTTGATGTCGGGGAAAACTGCCTGATCCTTGACAGTGTGGGCATTCAGCCCGGCGTGCGGATCGGCAACAACGTCTCTCTGTGGAACAACGCGCTCATCGGCCACCATTCGACTGTCGATGACCATTGCTGGATAGCAGCCGGCGCAACACTCGGTGGCGGGGTCACCCTGGGCGAGCGTTCGTTCATCGGCCTCAACGCCACCGTCGGCGGGGAGTTGTCGATCGGTGCGGGATGTTTCCTGGGAGCAGCCAGTCTGGTTCTCAAGAGCGCACCGCCACGCAGCGTCTTCATCGCACCGGGCACGGAGAAGTTCCGGCTGGACAGCGAGGCCTTCCTGCGCATGACCAGGATGCCGGCCCTCGGAAGTGCGGCCAAGAAGGGGTGACACGATGTTCTCGTGGAAGAAGCTTGGCAATCTATTCAACCCGACGCTGAGCCGGCCCAGGGCGTGGATGAACGAGTTCGCACAGTGTCCGACGCCGTTCGTCCTCAACGACCAGGTGCTCCGCGTGTACGTCGCCTGCCGGCCGCAGCGCGGAACGGACCTCCAGTACGTCTCGTATCCCGGCTATGTCGATCTGGCGCGTGCGGATCTGTCGCGTGTCGAGGGCATCTCCGATCGGCCGCTGATGCCGCTTGGCAATCCGGGCGCTTTCGACGAGTTTGGAATCATGCCAAGCAGCGTTGTGAGAAAAGGCGATGATGTTTGCGCCTATTACTCGGGCTGGACGCGGATGCGGTCGGTTCCCTACACCCTGGCCATCGGCATGGCGGTCAGTCACGATGGTGGAACGACGTTCACGAAAGTCGGTGAAGGACCGGTTGTCGGCCTGAGCTTGAACGAGCCCTACTTCGTCACCGGCCCCGTCGTGCGCCTGATCGGGGAGCAATGGCACATGTGGTACCTGACGGGGCGGAAGTGGGTGCTTGACGAGGGTAAATACGAACCCGTTTACCAGATCGCACGCGCGACGTCGATCGACGGGATACGGTGGACTCGCGACGGCCTGCCGATCATCCCGACGCTGGCGGAGGATGAGTGCCAGGATATTTTTTCGCCGTTCTTTCTGGGCGGAAAATGGCATGCAATCTTCGCATGGCGCCGGCCTTCGGCGGCCGCGGGAGACTATCGTCTGGGCTATGCGTCGTCGGAGGATCTGGACACATGGTTTCGCGACGACTCGCAAGTGGGGATAGGACTTTCAGAGACGGGATGGGATTCGCGGATGATGTGTTACCCGCAGGTGATCGAACTCGATGGTCGTGTGCTCATGTTCTACTGCGGCAACGACTTCGGTCGTGAGGGTTTCGGTATCGCCGAGCTCACCGCTTACTCGGAAGTGCCGCGGCACGCGGGGCACGGACGGTGAGGGTACTTGAGCGCATCGTTGAGGAGGACAACAGGCAGCGCGCCTTGCTGACCCGGCTTCGCGAATCCGCGGAGCCAGTGGTGATCTATGGCGCCGGCGTTTACGCCTATGTCCTGAAACGCTTCCTGGCAGCCAATGGAATCGCGGTCGCGGCGGTGATGGTGGATCCCTCACATCGATCCGCTGATCGCTTGCTGGATTCGAAAGTGAGCACCACCGACGAAATGGCCCCTCGCTTGCGCGACTGCCATGTGATCGTGGGAATCGTGAACTACCCGGCGTTCGTCGAGAAAGCGGTCAAGTTGGGCGCGCGGGAAGTCCACGTGGTCGATGTTCCGGATTACCTGAACATGCCCGCTGCGTTCATGGATCGGGCGTTTGTCGAGGAGAACAGCGCGCAGTTCGAGCTGGCCGCCGGATTGTTCGCGGATGACCTGTCGCGAGAAACCTATATCGCGGCGATCAACACCAAGATCAACGAGGATCTGGATTACATCAGGCCTTACGTCCGTCTGGACAGGCTCTATTTTCCTGCCGTGGAGATCCCATTGCGGAAAGACGAAGTGTTGCTCGACGTCGGCGGGTTTAGCGGTGATACGGTGCGGGAATTTCACGAAATCAGCCGCGGTCACTATGGGCGGATGATCTCGCTTGAGCCCGGCGAGGAGAACTTCGCACAGCTGAAGTCGACGATCGACACGCTATGCCTTTCCCGAGTCATTGCGCTCAGGGTCGGTGCCTGGGACGAGAAGGCGACGCTCCGCTTGGCAACCAGGGAACTGCATATCGACAACCGGATCTCGAACGATGGTGTCGAAGAGATCAATGTCGACACCATCGATTCGATCCTCGGCGACCTCGGAAGCCAGGTGACCTTGATGAAGCTGGACATCAACGGTGCCGAGTATCGTGCCATTTCCGGTGCCCGTCACACCATTCAGAGGGATCGACCGAAAGTGGTGGTCAGGTTGCACACCAAGGAAGACTTCTTTCGCCTGCCGATCCTGCTCAAGGAATTGGCGCCCGAGATGAAGCTTTATCTCAGGCAGCGCAACTTCATGTCAATGATGCTGGTCCTGTATGGTGTCTTCCACTCCGTCTAGGATCGCCAGTCCGAAGCCGTGGCGGCCGAACTCGTTACCGTTGTAGAGCATGTAGACCTGGCCATCGAGTTCGAACACGTGCGGATAGCACTGCATGTCCGAATCCCACGCGTTTTCGCTGCGATCCAAGGGGATCTGTTCATCGGCGCGTGTCCAGACCGCAAGGTCATCCGAGTACGCGTGGCCTATCCGGTAGCCTCGGTCCCGGTTGTTTCGGAAGTCGTGCGCTTGCCGATAACAGAAGAACATGTGCTGTCGTCCCGCAATGCGCGTCGTCGTGGGTAGGGCCTGGCACTCATCGGCGCCAAGGCGTGAGGCGATGGCTTGCTCCCCGTCCTCTTTGAGCCAGTGTATCCCGTCGCTTGAAACGGCGTGCCCGATCTTGTAGATGCGCTCCAGCGGCGTTCCCGCCGCGAGTCTCTTCCAGCCGGCGCCAAAGATGTACCACATGTGAAACATGTCCTGATGCACCTGGACGAACGGGTCGGCAACCAGGCACGGCTCGCGCAGCGATGCGCAAAGAACCGGTCCATCACCCACTCGCTGGAAGGTGAAACCGTCGTCGCGGCTGATGGCGAGGCCGATCGAACTGTCCACGGGGACGGAGGTGCGTCTGTTGATGCCGCAGGTGTAGCCGTAGATGAGATCCCCGTGGCGAAGGACATTCATCGGAAAGATTCCGTGCTCATCAAAGCACCCGGTCTTTCCGAGTTCGATGACCGTATGCCTGGATACGGCCATGACCTCGCGAAGGTCCTTGCGCATATCGACGAAGGCAATATGGCTCAGGTATTCTCCGCTGCGCCCATCGCGGGAGCGGGTGGAGAAATAGATGCGTACGAAGTCGTCGAAGACGAGCGCCTGCGGCGCCTGCGCGAACTCGCTGCAGCCCGCGGGCAACGGGTAGTGTGTCGGGTCGAAGATCTTCCCGAGCTTGCGCCAGTGCGTCATGCGGCCTCGATCCCCGCGGGTTTCGACGAACAGGAATGGCTCATCGCTGCCGCTTGCCTCCGGCCCTCACAGCACTTCGTGGTTCGAGTTCATGAACTGGCCGATCCTGCGTACGCTATTGAACATCATGACGTCGATGATCGAAAGGGACGGGACGAAGGGCTCGTCCAGTTGCGGGTAGGGGCAGGGGAGGGATTTAAGGAACTGCAGCTGGATGTTCCTGTGCAGGAAATCTTCCCGGGAGTAAAGGCTCACGCCGCCAATTGGATTGATGTAATGGCTGGCGGCGGCGTGCTCGCAAATTGCCAGAACCTTGTCTTGTCCTCTGAGCGTGTGGTCGATCGGGATGGCGGACGATGTCGTGATATCGGTATCGACCTGCAGGTACGCGCAGACGGTGATGATAGCGTGGTACAGGAAGCGAAACAGATTGTCGTCGTCATGCCGCAGGGCCGTCTCGACAATCGGGAAGGCTTCCGCGAAATACGGTGCGCGGCGGTAAGCGTCGGAGATCTGATTGAGCAGTCTTTCTCTCCGGAAGTCGGCAGCCAGTCGCCGGTCACGGATATCGAGAAAGTCCGAGTCCTTCTTCAAGGGGATGGAGATCAAGGCTTCCTTGCCAGCTCGCAGAATGCGATTTCTGTTGACCCAGCCCTTCTTGGAATACTGGATATTGTCGTAGATCACGAAGGTGTCGACCGCCCTGATCAGTTGAAAATAACCGATATAGGGAAAGAAATAGGGCTGCATGATCGCCAGCTTCATTGCCTCGCCGTGGCTGCTCGATCTGGCAAGTCGTGCGCGCGTACTTCAAACGCCGCTGCTGGCAACTGCTTGCACCATCGCTGCCACATGATGCGCAGGGCCCGCGACAGCCCGTTCGCGACCAGGTCTGGCTGGCCCATGCCTGACTGCTGCAAACGTGCGCGCAGCTCGCTTCGCACTCTGGCCAAGCGTACGAGGTCATTGGACCACGATACGCCTCGGGCGACGAATTCGGCGGGTGTGTGAGTGACGAACTCATCGAGCGCGACATGTCCAAGGATCGCGGCGCCGGAGCGGCCGGGTACCGTCTCGCCGACCAGTGTCAGCGTTGGCACACCCATCCACAAGGCGTTCAGCGTCGTCGTGCCGCCGGTATACGGGAAGGTGTCCAGGCAAATGTCCACCTGTTGATGCAGCTGCAAATAGCTCTTTACCTCGCAGCGCAGATGCAGGCTCAAGCGCTCGCGGTCGATCCCGTGGCGCGCAAATTCGTCGACCAATTGCTGGCATGCCGGCTCAGGTCGCATCGAACCGAGCAGCATTCGCGAACCGGGCAGGGCTCTCAGAAGCTCTGACCACAGGGCGATGACCGAGGTGCTGATCTTGGTCGGGCGGTTGAAACTGCCAAAGGTGAGCTGCCCCTGAGCGAGGGCCGGCAGCGCGTTGACCGGCGGCGAATCGACGAATGGCAGGAAGGGGGCGCCGACCGGAATGCGGGCGATCTTTTCGGTAAACTGCTCGTCGAACTGGCCAAGGGGCAAGAAGAAACGATCGGCGAGGTAGTAGTCCATGGCTTGCAGACCGGTCGTCCCCGGGTAACCCATCCAACTCGCCTGCAAGGGCGCAGGCTTGTGCGCAAACGCCAGTAGTCGATGGTGGCCGGTATGGCCGCTCAGGTCGATCAGGACGTCAATGCCGTCGGCACGGACCATTTCCGCCAGCGCGGCGTCGGAGGTGCCGGCGACGGCGTGCCAGCGCGGAACGAGTTGGCGCAGGCGCTGCGTCACGTCGTCCTCCGTCGCGTAGGTCGAGTAGGCGTGCAGTGAAAGCTGCGGGTCTCGAGCCAGTTCTGCCAGCACTGGCTCGATGAAGCTGGCCACGGCGTGATTGCGGAAGTCGGCCGAAACAAAGCCGACCTGCAGGCAGCGGTCGGGGTCTCTTGAATTGCCGTGCGGCCGCCACTGCTTCTGCAGTGGCGCTTCGAACTGCTCGGCAAAGCGACGGTGTTCGGCAAACAGGGTGCTCGCGTCGACCTTTTCGTTGTGCGTGAGGCAGAAGAGGAGATTGCTATGTGCCAGCGGGTAGTCGGGTTCCAGTACCAGCGCATGGCGGTAGGTTTGCTCGGCTTCAGCGTAGCGAGCCAGTTCGGCGAGGGTGACTGCAAGATTCAGGCAGGCACTGGCGAGCTCGGGTCTGAGGGCCAGTGCGCGGCGATAGCTCGCTTCCGCTTCGCTATGCCGTTCCTGATCGCGGAGGACGTTGCCGAGGTTGTAGTGGCCTTCGGCAAGAGCCGGCCGTGACAGCAAGGCGCGGCGCAGAGTG
>LBIU01000134.1 GCA_000987445.1 Candidatus Accumulibacter adiacens
CAACGCTGGGCCGCTGCAATGCCGGAAGCTCAAGCAGCGCTTCGGAATCGAAACGTTGGCGTGGAGCCAGGACATCCCGGATCCCGTACCCTGCCAGCGAGGCAACGCTCCCCGGACCGATGGCGACCGCCTGCAAGCCGGGCGGCCAAGCGCGCGCGGAAAGGATCGCTGGAAGGCTGAACTCGACGGCATTCGGGCTGATGAACACGGCCAGCGCATAGCGATCAAGCTCCGCAATCGCCAAGCGTAGAGGTTCCGGGTCATCGGCGGGCGCAATCTCGAGCAAGGGAAAAAGCAGCGGCTCGCCGCCCTGCTCGGCGATCCAGGAGGTGAGATGGGGGGCCTGCGCACGCGGCCGCGTAACGACGATCGTCTTTCCGCACAGAGCCCCGGTCATTGGCCTGCCACAAGCTGGTCAAGAATGGCGCCGGCGCCCTGGTCGCGCAGCATCTGCGCCAGACCACGGCCGAGCGACTCGTCGCCCTCCGGCGCACCACGCAGCTCACCGGCCAGCAACTGTCGACCATCGGGCGTGGCGACGAAGCCGCGCAACCACAGCACACCGTTATCAAGCACCGCATGCGCAGCCAGGGGAAGCTGGCAACTGCCGCCCAGAGCACGTGAAAAAGCGCGCTCCGCGCGCACACATTGAGCCGCGTCCGGATCGTTGAGCGGCGCCACCAGGGCCGTCAGGTCAGCGCGCTCGGCAGGGATCTCGATGCCGAGCACGCCTTGGCCCGGCGCGGGCAAGGACTGGTCCAGGGTCAACACTGACGCGATTCGGCCGCCCAGGCCGAGTCGAATCAGACCCGCGGCAGCGAGAATGATGGCGTCGTACTCGCCCGCATCGAGCTTGCGCAGACGCGTATCCAGGTTCCCACGTAGATCCCTTATCACCAGTTCGGGATAGCGCGCGCGCAGACTCGCCGCGCGGCGCAGGCTCGAGGTCCCGACCACGGCGCTGGCCGGCAAGTCGTCGAGGTGGGCAAAGCGATTGGAAACAAAAGCGTCGCACGGGTTCTCGCGCGACGAAATGGCGCCGAGGACGAAGCCATCGGGCATGTCCATCGGCAGGTCCTTCATCGAATGCACGGCAAGATCGGCCTGGCCGTTCTGCATCGCCACTTCGAGTTCCTTGATGAACAAACCCTTGCCACCGATTGTCGAAAGCGGGCGATCAAGGATCTGGTCACCGCGGGTGGTCATGCCCAGGATCTCGATTCTCCGCTGCGGGTAGAGCTCTGCAAGACGCCCGCGCACGTGCTCCGCCTGCCACATGGCAAGGCGCGACTCTCGCGAGGCGATGACGATACGCGACTGATCTGGATTTGCAGAGTTCACGGCGGGTTTCCGATAAACGCGCTGCCAAGCTCGACAGAAAGCCGGTGCGCGAGGGCAGCATCACCCCAAAGGCATCTTGATCAGGGAAGGATTCTAACATGCTTGGCGGGCGCGCTTGTCGCGACAGTGAAGTCGTTTTCTGCACCCTCGCGACGCCCGGGAAAGCTGCCGGCACTGCTTGTCGGAGGGGAGCACCGGCAGCTCCGGCAGCGATGACGGTCCAGGCGATGTTGCTTACTGCTCGGCCGCCTGCAGGGTCGTCAAATAGGCCAGCACATCCTGGATATCGCCGGACTTCAGCCGGTACAGGGCTCCCGTCTTGGCACCGTCTTCGTCGTGTGGGCGATCGGCCTGGAGATAGGCGTCAATCTGCTCTTGCAGGTAGTTCGTGTATTGCCCAACGAGCATCGGGAACATGCCGCGCCCCTGCCCACGCTTGCCATGGCAGACCGCACAGTTCTTCTGGTAGACCGCCCGGCCGTTTTCGATATCGCCTGCCGCACGCGGGATGATCATCACTTTCTCCATCGCCAGCAGCCGAGCCAGGGCGTCGTCGCTGTCCTTGAATACCGGCGGCCGCGTCGGCAGTTCGATTTGCGCCAGATAGGCGGCAAGCAGCTTCATGTCCTCAGCATCGAGTTCGCGCTCCCGCGTATACGGATACATCGGCAGGTTGAGTCGCGACTGACTCTGGAAAGCTTGCAACTGCTGCTCCACGTACTTTGGCGACTGGCCGGCTATGCGTGGATATTCACCTTGCTTGCCGCCAGCACCGAAGGGGCCATGGCAGGCGGCGCACGGACCATAGACGTCCTTGGCGCGATCCAGGTCAAGCGCCGCAGCAGGCAGACCGATCGCTGCCAGCAGCAGGCAGAACAGCTTTCTAAAGACTTGCACGTAGCTCATGAAGGTCTCTTCGGAGGACAGCGGGCATTATAGGAAAACCGCCGGCCGCCGCTCCTTGATGAGCGTCAAGAAGCGCCTTCCGAGCGGCCGTCCGGGCACTGCCGATCACGAACTCCGCTGGCGCGCAAAGGACTTGAGCAA
>LBIU01000135.1 GCA_000987445.1 Candidatus Accumulibacter adiacens
GGGCGCGCACCGGGGTGCCCGTCGGCGTCGGTTTCGGGATCCGCGACGCGGCGAGCGCCGCGGCGGTCGCCGAACATGCCGATGCGGTGGTGGTCGGTAGTCGAATCATCGAAGAGCTCGAGCGCTCGTCACCCGACGAGGCCTGTGAGAAAGTACGTGCCCTGGTCGCAGAACTTCGTCAGGGCATCGATGCCGCAACGAATCCGTCGCGAGGAATGCCATGAGCTGGTTGAGCAAGCTGTTACCACCAAAGATCAAGAGGAACGGCGCAGCTTCGGCGCGTAAATCGGCCTTGCCGGAGGGTCTGTGGAGCAAATGCCCGACCTGTGAGGCGGTGCTCTATGCCACCGACCTGGTCAGCAACTGTCACGTCTGCCCGAAGTGCGCTCACCATATGCGGGTCAACGCGCGGGCGCGAATCGACATGCTGCTCGATAACGACGGGCGCGTCGAGATCGCCGACGATGTCTTGCCGGTCGATTCGCTGAGCTTCAAGGACAGCCGCCGCTATCCCGAGCGCTTGCAGGCGGCGACCACCGACACCGGCGAGAGCGAGGCCCTGGTCGTCATGCAGGGAACGATCAAGACGCTGCCGGTCGTCATTGCCGTTTTCGAGTTCGACTTCATGGGCGGTTCGATGGGCTCGGTACTGGGCGAGCGCTTCGCGCGCGGCGTGCACACGGCTGTCGAGCAGCGCCTGCCTTTCGTCTGTATCGCCGCGTCGGGCGGCGCACGGATGCAGGAAGGTCTTTTCTCGCTGATGCAGATGGCCAAGGTGACGGCCGTCCTGACCCTGCTCTCGCAGGCCAAGCTGCCGTTCATCTCGGTTCTCAGCGACCCGACCATGGGCGGGGTTTCGGCGTCCTTTGCCTTCCTCGGCGATGTGGTCGTTGCCGAGCCCGGCGCGCTGATCGGTTTTGCCGGCCCGCGGGTGATCGAGCAGACGGTCCGCGAAACCCTCCCCGAGGGTTTCCAGCGCTCCGAATTCCTGCTCGAGAAGGGGGCCATCGACATGATTGTCGACCGCCGCGAGATGAAGGACCGGGTCGCCGCCTTGCTGGCCCTGTTGCTGAGGCAGCCCGCCCCCTAGTGAGGATATGAGGATGGCGGCATGAGTGGGGGCCAGGGCAGCGTCGCGCCAGCAGTTTCCGGTGCGCCCGCGCCGGCTTCCCTGGTGGCGTGGCTGGCTTACCTCGAAGCCCTTCACCCCAAGGGCCAGGCAGGAATCGAGCTCGGACTGGAACGTGTCCTGCTGGTCAAGGAGGCGCTGCGTCAGCAGCTGCGCTGCCCGCTGATCACGGTCGCGGGAACCAACGGCAAGGGCTCCACCTGCGCCTACCTGGAAGCCATCTACGCCTTTGCCGGCTATCGCGTCGGTTGTTATTCGTCGCCGCATCTGCTCAGCTACAACGAGCGGGTGCGCATCGATGGGCGGCCGGCAAGTGACGAACTGTTGTGCGCGGCCTTTGCCAAGGTTGAGGAGGCGCGAAAGCGCTGCCCCGAGGTCGCGCTCACTTACTTCGAGTTCGGCACGCTGGCGGCACTGGAAGTGTTTCTTGCGCAGGGGGTGGAGGTCCTGATTCTCGAAGTCGGCCTCGGCGGCCGGCTGGATGCGGTCAATGCCTACGATCCCGACTGCGCAGTGGTCACCAGCATTGCCCTCGATCACACCGAATGGCTGGGCCCGACGCGCGATGCGATCGGCTTCGAGAAGGCAGGCATTTTTCGTGCCGGCAAGCCGGCGCTGTGCGCCGATCCCGATCCTCCCGCAGCGCTGATCGCGCAGGCGCTCGCTGTCGGTGCCGATCTGCAACGGCTGGGCCACGACTTCGGCTACTTCGGGGACCAGACCCAGTGGACCTTCTGGGGGCCTGCCGGCCTGCGGCGAGGCGGCTTGGCCAATCCGGCCTTGCGTGGCCGTTGCCAATTGCGCAATGCCTGCGCGGCGCTGGCCGCGGTCGACTGCCTCAAGGCCGCGCTGCCGGTCTCGATGAGCGCCGTGCGACGCGGGCTCATCGAGCTGCAATTGCCGGGGCGTTTTCAGGTCCTTCCCGGCCGCCCGGCCATCGTCCTCGACGTTGCCCACAATCCGCAGGCGGTCGGCGAACTGGCGGACAACCTCGCCGGCATGGGCTTCTTCGCCAGGACCCTGGCCGTGGTCGGCATGCTTGCCGACAAGGATATCGCCGGCTCGCTGGCACCGCTGGCCGGCAAGATCGATTGCTGGCTGCTGGCCGATCTCGAGGCGCCCCGTGGTGCCTCGGCTGCGGCCCTGGCGGCGGTGGTGACGGAGGCTGCCCTGGGCGGTGAAATCGAATGCCTGGCCTCCCCTGCGCAAGCCTTTGCGCGTTCTGCCAAGCTGGCCGGTGAAAATGATAGAATCGCCGTCTTTGGATCGTTCTACACGGTCGCGGCCGTCATGCGCAGCCTGCAGAACGGTCGCTGATCGAAGCGACGGCAGTGGATTCCCCGATGCAGATGACTGAATCATCCGACCCGCAGTTACACCTCAAGAAGAAAGCGCGTCGCCGCCTGGTGGGTGCGGTGGCGATTGCCGGACTGGCCGCGGTGGTCCTGCCGATGGTCATGGATGAAGAGCCGAAGCAGCCGGTGCAGGACATCCAGATCCGCATCCCGGGTCAGGACCAGCAGCCCTTCGACCCCGCCGAACTCGCGGCGCGCTCGTCGTCGGCGGCCGTGGCCGTCGCTGGTGAAGCGCACGAAGTGCCAGATGGCGCGGCGTCGGCAGACGAACCAGGCGAGAAGGCGGAAGAGGAACGCGCGCCAACGAAAGCGGCCGACTCCGCCAGCAAGTCGCCGCCGAAAAAGGCGGAAAAACCGCCACCGCCGCCTGCTCCGGCCGTCGTCAAGAAGCCCGAACCGCCACCACCGCCGCCGCCCCCGCCGGTCGCGTCGGATGGCCAGTACATCATTCTCGTCGGCGCTTTTGCCGATCCTGCCAACGTCAAGAAGCTGCTCGCCAGAATCGCCCGCAGCGGCGTTCCCACCTATACCGAAATCCTCAATTCACCTGCCGGGAAAAGAACGCGCGTGCGCGCCGGCCCCTTCCCGAACCGCGAGGCGGCTGAAACAGCCCTCGGCAAACTGAAGAAGATTGGCGTTGGCGGAGTCGTCGCCGGCCGCTCATGACCGTTTTCGACTACGTCGTGCTGTTTGTTGTCGTGGTGTCCCTGGTGCTCGGCATGTGGCGCGGCGTCGTCGGCGAGATCATTGCCCTGGTGGCCTGGGTGCTCGCCTTTTTTGCCGCCCGCTGGTGGGGCTCTCTGGTCGCCGAGGGCTTTACCTCGATTGCCGACCCGGCGCTGCGCCTGGTCGCCGGCTGGGTGACCATCTTCGTCGCCGTACTGGTGGTGATGGCGCTGCTGCGTCTGGCCGTGCGCAGCCTGCTCAAGGCGCTGGGGATGACCCTCACCGATCGCCTGTTGGGAATCATTTTCGGGGCTGCCCGTGGCCTGGCGATCGTCCTGGTCCTGGTGGCCGTTGGCGGCATGACGTCGCTACCCAGCGAAAAGTGGTGGCGTGAGGCGTACTTCTCGGCGCCGCTTGAAACGGCAGTCCTGGCCAGCACGCCATGGTTGCCATCAGAAGTGACTAAACGAATCAGGTTCGGCTAGGAAAAAAGACTATGTGCGGGATTCTTGGAGCTGTCGCCACGACACCGGTAAACCAGTTGCTTTATGATGGTTTGATGGTCTTGCAGCATCGCGGCCAGGATGCTGCAGGCATTGCCACGGTCGAGAATGACGCCTTCCACATGCACAAGGGTTCCGGGCTCGTGCGCGATGTCTTTCGCACGCGCAACATGCGCGCGCTGCCGGGCAACATGGGAATCGCGCATTGCCGCTACCCGACCGCCGGTTCGGCCTTCGATTCCTCGCTGTCGCAGCCTTTCTACGTCAATTCGCCATTCGGGATCGTTCTCGGGCACAACGGCAACCTGACCAACACCGAAGAACTCAAGGAGGAGATGTTCCGGCAGGATCTGCGGCACATCAACACCCACTCCGATTCAGAAGTACTGCTCAACGCATTGGCACACGAATTGCAGGCTACCGCCAAGGGCTATCGTCTGGATCTGGATACCATTTTTGGTGCGGTGTCGGCGGTGCATCGGCGCTGCCGAGGCGCCTATGCGGTGGTGGCGATGATCGCCGGCTACGGCATGCTCGCCTTCCGTGACCCCTTCGGCATTCGTCCGCTGGTGTTCGGTACCAATGAGACGCCCGAGGGCACCGAGTATCTGTTTGCGTCCGAGTCGGTGGCGCTCGACACCCTGGGATTCAAAGTGCTGCGCGACGTCGATCCGGGCGAGGCCATCTTCATCGACCTCGAACACCGCATGCACCAACGGCAATGCGCGCGCAATTCAGCGCTTGCCCCGTGTATTTTCGAGTTCGTCTATCTCGCACGCCCGGACTCGGTGATCGACGGGGTTTCGGTGTACGAAGCGCGGCTGCACATGGGCGAGCACCTGGCCGACAAACTGGTGAAGCACATTCCGGTCGAGGAGATCGACGTGGTCATCCCGATCCCGGACTCCAGTCGCCCGTCGGCGATGCAGCTCGCGCAGCGCATCAACGTTCCCTACCGCGAGGGTTTCGTCAAGAACCGCTATATCGGTCGCACCTTCATCATGCCGGGTCAGGCCACACGCAAGCGTTCGGTGCGCCAGAAACTCAATACCGTTGCCCAGGAGTTCAAGGGCAAGCGTGTGTTGCTGGTCGATGATTCGATCGTGCGCGGCACGACCAGTCGCGAGATCGTCGAGATGGCACGTGCAGCCGGCGCGCTGAAGGTTTACTTCGCCTCGGCTTCGCCACCGGTGCGCTATCCGAACGTTTATGGGATAGACATGCCGACACGCAGCGAGCTGATCGCCACCGGTCGCAGCGGCGAGGAGATCGCCCGTGAAATTGGTGCCGACGCGCTGGTCTACCAGGATCTTGACGCGCTGAAGGCGTCGATTCGAGAGCTGAAGCCTTCGCTGTGCAGCTTTGACACCTCGTGCTTCGATGGCTCCTATATTACCGGCGACGTCAGCCCGGCGTATCTGAATGCCATCGAACTGGCGCGGGAAGGCTACGGCGCGGCCGCGCGGGACGAGCTCTGGTCATCGAATCAGTTGCAGTTGAACCTGATGTCCGTCGATTGAAGATTGAGGCAAGGAAGCCATGGAAGCAGTGAACAAGCCGGCTCGTTATTCCCTGGAGACTCTGGCGGTGCGCGCCGGCCAGGAACGCAGCCAGTTCAACGAGCACAGCGAGGCGCTGTACCTGACCTCGAGTTTCGTCTTCGACAGCGCCGCTCAGGCAGCCGCCCGCTTCTCGGGTGAGGAAGAAGGCAACGTCTACTCGCGTTTCACCAATCCGACGGTGGCTGCATTTCAGGACCGTCTCGCAGCCCTCGAAGGCGCCGAGGCCTGCGTGGCGACGGCCTCGGGAATGTCGGCGATCCTTTCGCTGGTGATGGCGCTGTGCAGCAGCGGCGACCACATCGTTTCTTCGACCGGGCTGTTTGGCGCGACCCAACAGATGCTCGGCACGATCATGCCGCGCTTCGGAATTCAGACCAGCTTTGTCTCGCAGACCGACGTCAATGCCTGGGAAGCGGCCTTGCGGCCGGAAACCAGGCTGCTGTTTCTGGAAACGCCGTCGAATCCGCTGACCGCCATCGCCGACATCGCCGCGCTGGTCGGCATCGCGCACGCCCGGGGTGTGCTGGTGGTGGTCGATAACTGCTTCTGCACGCCGATCCTGCAGCGGCCGCTGGATCTCGGCGTCGACCTGGTGTTGCATTCGGCGACCAAGTACCTCGACGGTCAGGGTCGGGTGCTCGGTGGCGCCGTCGCCGGGCCGAAAATACTGACCGACGAGGTGTTCAAGTTCCTGCGCACCGCTGGCCCGACGCTTTCGGCCTTCAACGCCTGGGTATTGCTGAAAGGCCTGGAGACGCTACAGATTCGCATGCAGGCACAGTCCGCGAAGGCGCTGCAACTCGCCCAGTGGCTGGAGCAGCACCCGCGGGTGGCGCGTGTCTACTATCCTGGCCTGCCTTCGCATCCGCAGTTCGAGCTGGCCTGTCGGCAGCAGAAAAGCGGTGGGGCGATCGTCTCCTTCACCGTCAAGGGGGCGCGCCAGGAAGCCTGGAGAGTGGTCGATAGCTGTCGCCTGCTGTCGATCACCGCCAATCTCGGCGATACCAAGACGACGCTCACCCATCCGGCCTCGACGACACACGGCCGAATCACCCCGGAGCAGCGAGCCGCGGCCGGCGTCAGCGAGGACTTGCTGCGCATTGCCGTCGGTCTCGAAGCGGTCGTCGACCTGCAGAACGACCTCGAAAGCGGTTTGTCGGCTATCTAGCGGTTGATGCGACCTGGCTCCCGGCGCTTGGGTCGTGCGAGATCATCACGCTCGCCGGCGGCTTTCATCAGCGCCGCCTTGGCGTCTTTGGGCATCATCAGATAGGTCATCAGGCTGGAGCCGATGCAGACCAGCCAGAAGAGCAGGAAACCCGTCGAGTAGGTGGCGGTTACCGACCACTCGACGCGTTGTCCGAAGAGGTATAACTGCTCCGGGTCGATCATCGTAAAGAAGATCGTTTCGGCGATTCCGGCGGCGATGAACGCCGGCCAGAGTACCCAAATCACGTATTTCATGTTCTCTCCCTGTTGTCGCTGCGCTTGATCCCTGGTGTTCCGACGGGCTGAAGATGGCCGCTCAGCGGGTCGAATAGGCGTGCGCAAGACGGGAAATGTGGCACAGACGGCGCTCCGCTTCAAGGAGTAAACAGCGCCGAGAAGTGTCCGGGTACGGCAAGGCAGGCGGTTTATTCTTCGGTGCTCTCGGCAGGGGCCTTGTCGTCAACGGCCGGCGTCGCTTTCGCCCTTTGCGCCAGAAAATCGCTAAA
This sequence comes from Candidatus Accumulibacter adiacens, assembly GCA_000987445.1. GTDB lineage: Bacteria > Pseudomonadota > Gammaproteobacteria > Burkholderiales > Rhodocyclaceae > Accumulibacter > Accumulibacter adiacens. The sequence continues at coordinate 6,931 of LBIU01000135.1, forward strand.
CGCCAGATCATGCTTGAGGATGTGTTCGACCAACCAGGCGCGGAGGAAGCGATGCGTATCCATGTCGATTCTCAGAGAGTTGGCAGCCAGTTCTTCGGAGAGACGAAAAAGAGTCATGTAGAGGGCCTCGTGGAGCGCGCAATGGTCGGCGTGCAGCGGGTATTCGCTTGCCCGCATGGTTTCCTCCTCGTGGCGAAAATGCGCTTCCGAATACTGGACCAGCCGGTTGAGGACCTGTTCCAGCGCCTTATCATCGGCGCCGCCGCGGTGCTTGTCGTGGAATTCGTTGATCAGCCCGAAAAGATAACGATGCTCCTGATCAATGTGGGTGACCCCGACGCGATACTGGTCTCGCCAGCTCAGAAAAGCCATTGTTGCTCCCGCTAGAGTAATCCCGGGCCTGGCCGGGCAGTTTAAGGTGCTGCAAGACTGCCTAGAGTACGGGATCCGGCGCCAGGAATCGAGGGCCGGTGCTTGCTGCGACGCGCTGATGGACGAATTGGCCGCTCCTTCCACGTCGTTGGCTGTCCGTCTCGTGGCCCAAAAAAAAGCGGGCGCCACTTGGGCGCCCGAAGGGGAGAGCTCTTTGAGGCCGCAGGGCTCAGTAGTGGTAGGCCGATTCGCCGTGAGAGGTGATGTCGAGGCCTTCGCGTTCCTCGTCTTCCGGGACCCGCAGACCGATCAGCAGGTCGACCACTTTGAAGGCGACGACCGAGACGACGCCCGACCAGACGATGACGGTGCCGACACCCCACAACTGGCTGATTACCTGCGCGGTCATGTCGTAGTCGCCGACGGCGTTGGTGACGTAGTCATAGACGCCGGTGCCGCCAAGCGATGGCGAGGCGAAGACGCCGGTCAGGATGGCGCCGAGGATGCCGCCGACGCCATGCACGCCGAAGACATCGAGGGAATCGTCGGCGCCGAGCAGGTGCTTCAAGCCATTGACGCCCCACAGGCAGACCACACCTGCCAGCAGGCCGATGATGATGGCGCCCATGACGCCGACGAAACCGGCTGCCGGGGTAATCGCCACCAGCCCTGCGACCGCTCCGGATGCTGCGCCGAGCATTGAAGGCTTGCCCTTGAGCAGCCATTCGGCGAGCATCCAGGACATCGTCGCGCAGGCAGTTGCCAACCAGGTGTTGACCATCGCCAGTGCCGAGCCGCCGGTCGCTTCGAGTGCCGAGCCGGCGTTGAAGCCGAACCAGCCGACCCACAGCAGCGAGGCACCGATCATGGTGAAGGTGAGGCTGTGCGGGGCCATCGATTCACGACCATAACCGATCCGCTTGCCGATCATTACCGCCCCGACCAGTCCGGCGATCGCCGCGTTGATGTGGACCACGGTGCCTCCGGCGAAGTCGAGCGCGCCTTTCTGGAACAGGAAGCCCGCCGTCGCCCCGGCCGCCTCGGCGGCAGCGGCATCGACGTAGGCATCCGGACCGGCCCAGTACCACACCATGTGTGCCATCGGTGCGTAGGACAGCGTGAACCAGATGACCATGAAGACCAGAATCGCGGCGAACTTTGCGCGTTCGGCGAAGGCGCCGACGATCAGGCAGCAGGTGATCGCTGCGAAAGCGCCCTGGAAGATGACGAAGGTCAACTCGGAGATGAACACGCCCTTGGAGAAGGTGGCGCCAAGGGAGTCGGCGGTGATTCCGTTCAGGAACACCTTGTCGAGCACTCCGAAGAAACTGCCGCCTTCGGTGAATGCCAGCGAGTAGCCATAGACCACCCATAGCACGCTGATCAGCGAGAAGGTCACGAAAACCTGCATCAGCACCGAGAGCATGTTCTTGGTGCGCACCAGCCCCCCGTAGAAGAGGGCCAGTCCGGGCAGCGACATCAGGATGACCAGCGCCGCGCAGACCATGATCCAGGCGTTGTCGGCCTTGTTGAGCGCCGGTTCGGCGACGGCGTCAACTGCGGC
>LBIU01000013.1 GCA_000987445.1 Candidatus Accumulibacter adiacens
GCAGCCGGGCTGGTTGGGGTTGACGATGCATGCGGCGGCCGGCAGTTCGTCGCCCGGCAGGTGGTGGTCGGTGATCAGCGTGGCGATACCCAGTTCGCGGGCCCGGGCGACGCCGTCGACGCTGGCGATGCCGTTGTCGACGGTGACGATCAGGTCGGGGCTGCTCTTCGCTGCCAGGTCGACGATGTCCGGCGACAGGCCATAGCCGTAGGTGAAGCGGTTCGGCACCAGATAGTCGACGCGCGCGCCGAAGGCGCGCAGCGCCCGGATGCCGACTGCGCAGGCGGTCGCCCCGTCACAATCGTAGTCGGCGACGATGAGGATCTTGGCCTGCCTGGCGATGGCGTCGGCGAGCAGCAGCGCAGCCTTGTCCGCGTGCGTCAGGCGCGTCGGCGGCAGCAGCGACTGGAATTCGTAGTCGAGTTCGCTGCGCGTGACGATGCCGCGCGCCGCGTAAATGCGCGCCAGCAGCGGGTGCAGACCCTGTTGTTCGAGTTGCCACTGGATGCGTTGCGAGGCGCGCCGGCCGAGGAGAGTGGTCATCCCTCACCTCTGGCCAGCGCCTGCGCGGTGGCCGCCAGCGGTCGCGGGCGACGCCACAACTGCCACTGATCGCCACGGCCGCTTTCCCAGGCCACTGCCGCGTAGGCGGTCGAGGCCTGCAGGCGCAGCTGCTTGATCTGGCCGCTGGCGAGGGCTTTTTGCAGCGGTGCGAACCAGCGCCTATCGAGCCTGGCCAGTTCGCTGGCGTAGGCGTCGGCGTCTTCGTACTGCACCGGGCGCTGCAGCCCGTCGAGAACGAGCAGTTGCCGGCTGCCGGCGGCTGCCTGCGCGAGCAGCGCGGCGAGGTCGTCGGGCAGCGGCTGGGTCGGGATGCCGTGCGCGCGGCCCAGGCCGCAGGCCAGCACCTCGTCGCCCCAGACGCCGGCGAAATGGCCGGCGCTGGTGGCGTTGGCCGCGGGCCGCAGGCCGGCGCCCCACAACCACAGGCTGTTGATCGTCGCCTGGCCGGCCGCCTCGCGGCGTTCGTTGGCCGGCTGTCCGTAGAGGACCATTTGCACCTCGTTGAGCAGTTGCCGCAGGTGACGCGCCTCTGGCGTTTCGGGCAATTGGCGGTCGAGCTTGCGGCCGGCGACGATTGACAGCGGCGGCACGTCGAAACGGCCGAGATCGGTTTCGCCGGCGAGCTGCAGATACCAGCGTTCGGCGGTGGCGACATGGAAAGTGCCGACGTCCGCGAACTGGCGATTGAGTTCGGCGGTGATTTCCTGTGCCTCGTCGAGACGGATGTCGAGACTGCTGGCGTCGGCAAGAATGAGTTTTTCCTGGTGCAGGCGCAGATGTACCGGGTCGGCACACAGCCAGCACGGGGCGGCGCCGGCAGCGGTCGGCGCCGCGCTCTCGCCGAGGACGCGGAAAGCCGCCCAGGGGACGCTGCCGTCGAGGCCGAAGGCGTCGCCGAGTGTTGCTTCGAAGGACTGCGGCGCTCGCCGCTGCAGCCGGCTGCGCGCGATCAGCGTGTTCAGTCCGGGGCAGGAGAGGGTGTCGAAGGTTTCGCGGTCGTCGGGCTCGGGCCAGACGAGTTCGGGGACGACAAGAGTAAGCTGCATGCGGGCGGACCGGAGGAGACGAACAGTGAGCGAGAAGGCGGGAGGGTGGCGTGAGCACGGCCAGCGTCGTCCGCGGAGGCGCGTGATGCTTGCGTGGCTGGATGCTTGAACGGGGCAGCCGCTGGCGGAAAAAGTGTAGCATAGCGGCTTTGCCGTTTCGGCGCTTCGAACCACCAACCTGAGATGAGTTCCCGCCGCTGATGGCCCTTCCTTACGAGCTGCTGATCGGCCTGCGCTACACGCGCGCCAAGAAGCACAATCA
>LBIU01000136.1 GCA_000987445.1 Candidatus Accumulibacter adiacens
AGGGAACAGGCAGGGAACAAGCGGGCAAGCAGCAACCGCGAAAGACTGGCGCGCCGCATGGCGATGCCGGCGGAGAATCAATGGCCGACGTTCAAATGCTCGCGCATCGGCAAACATTATCGCAGACTTCGCAGGAGGCCACCGCGGCCACCGCGCTCAGCGCAGTGAGGAAGGCCAGCGAAACCAACACTCTCAGCCTGCGAATCTTGTACTGGGATCGACTTTGAACGATGATGCTTACCGTTGGCTCCACCACCCGGAAACATTCCCATGCGCCGCATCCAATCCGCCCTCCTGCAACTCTGCCTGCCCCTCGTCCTGGCCTGCGCCGCCCTGCCCGCTTGCGCGCAGGAGAGAAGCGATCTGCAGCCCCTGCCCGCCGTCCCGCCACCGCCGCCGGAAATGGCCGCCTTCGACGAGAACCTCGAGCCCGAGGTGACGATCAAGAAACGCGAGGGCGATACCATCGAGGAGCACCGGATCAACGGCAAGTTGTTCAAGATCAAGGTCACCCCCGCGCACGGCGTTCCCTACACGCTGATCGACCGCAACGGCGACGGCAACTTCACCCAGACGACGATGGGCTCTGCCGATGTCAGCGTCCCGCAATGGGTGATCGGCACCTTCTGACCCGCTGGCGCTCAGGGTCTCTGCTGGCCCGCTTCTGCCAACACTCCAGCCAACGCTCTGCCAACAGGCTGCTAATCCTCTGCCACCCTTGTTCACCGCTCTCGGGAGAGCCATGTCGGTATTCACCCAGCTGACGACCGCGCAGGCGGCCGCCTGGCTCGAAGCCTATGCTCTGGGAAACCTCGAAACGCTGACCGGCATCGCCGAAGGCGTGCAGAACTCCAATTTTTTCCTGAGCACCCGCGGCGGCGACTACGTGCTGACCCTCTTCGAGGAAGTGACGCCCGAGCAGGCCGCGTTCTACGTTCGGCTGCTGGCCCATCTGGCGGCGCAGGGGCTCCCCTGCCCGGCACCGGTCGCCAATCGCCGCGACGAGCTGCTGACCTCCCTCGGCGGCAAACCGGCGGTCGTCGTCAGCCGCCTTGCCGGGCGCTCCGAAAGCGCGCCAAACCTGGCGCAATGCGCTGCAGTGGGTCGCCTGCTGGCCGCGCTACACCTCGCCGCGCGCGCCTTCCCGGCAGCACAGCGGCATCAGCGCGATATCGACTGGTGCGCACGCACGGCGCTCGGGATCGAGCCCTACCTGGCTGACGATGACGCCCGACTGCTGCGCGACGAGCTGCGCCATCAACGCGCCGCGCGCCCGCACGACCTGCCGCGCGGGCTGATTCACGCCGATCTCTTCCGCGACAACGTGCTGTTCCTGGGCGACCGCCTCAGCGGCGTTCTCGACTTCTACTTCGCCGGCGTCGACGATCTGCTGTTCGATCTGGCGGTGACCGTCAACGACTGGTGCCTGACCGCCGACGCGGCCCTCGACGGCGAACGCTGCGTCGCCCTGCTCGCTGCCTACGACGCCCAGCGACCGCTGTTGCCCGCCGAACGAGCGGCATGGCCGACGCTGCTGCGCGCTGCGGCGCTCCGCTTCTGGATCTCGCGCCTGCAGGATTATCATTTGCCGCGCCCGGGCAAGCTGGTCGTCCAGCGTGACCCGGACGCCTACCGCTCGATCCTGCTGGCACGCATCGCGTCGGGCAGCGACCTGCCCTGGCTTGCCTCACCCGCTCAGGACGACTAGCATTTGCACCATATTCTCGACACGACGATGAACATGCCATCCTTCCCGATCCCCGCGCCGCAGTACAACGGCGCCTGCCGCTGCGTCGCGGCCGGCAGCGCCCTGAACTGGCTGAAGCAGGGCTGGGCCCTGTTCGTGGCCAATCCCGGGGCCTGGATAGCGATGATGGTCATCGTCATGGTCATCTATATCGGCCTGGCGATAGTCCCCTTGATCGGCCCACTGGCCGCCCACCTGCTGACGCCGGTACTGGCGGCCGGCATGCTGGTCGCCTGCCACAAGCTGGCCCGTGAGCAGGCCTTCGAAATCAGCGACCTCTTCGCCGGGTTCCAGCAGCACACCGCGGCACTAGTGACCCTCGGCGTGCTGTACATGCTGGTCATGCTGGCCTTGTTCGTGCTGGTGATGCTGCTCGCCGGCAGCGGCATGGCCGGCGCAATGCTGGTGCAAAGCCCAATGGCCGCGGGCATCGCCTTCGGCGGGGTGGCGCTCGCCGGGCTGCTCTGGCTGCTGCTCTCGGTGCCCATCGTGATGGCCATCTGGTTTGCCCCGGCGCTGGTCGTTTTCAACGCCATGCAGCCGGTCGATGCCCTCAAGGCCAGCTTCAACGCCTGCCTCAAGAACGTCGTCGCGTTTCTGGTCTATGGCCTGCTGGTCATCGTCCTGTGCTTTTTCGCCGCACTGCCGGTCGGTCTCGGCTTCCTGGTCCTCGGGCCGGTCCTGGCCGGCTCCGTGTATGCTTCCTATCGTGACATTTTCCTCGCCGCCTGAAGACACTGACAACCCCATGCAAGCACTGACTCTTAACGCGGCGCACGGCTGGCGCTGGCTGGCCGAAGGCTTCCGGATCTTCCGGAAGAACCACCTCATGCTGACCTTCCTGGTGGTCAGCTACTGGATGCTGATGGCCGTGGTGAATGTCATCCCGATGTTCGGCACCATCGCCACCACCCTGTGCATCCCGGCTTTCTCGGTCAGCCTGATGAACGCCTGTCGGAACATCGACAAGGGCGGGCCGCTGGGCCCGCAAATCCTCTTCTCCGGTTTTCAGAAGAACCCGCGCGCGCTGATCACCCTGGGTGCCATCTACCTGGCCGCGACGGTCGGCATTCTCGCCGTCTCCTCACTTGCCGACGGCGGTGCGCTGATGCAGCTGATGCTCGCCGGCCACAAGCCCGACGAAGCCGTGCTGGAAAGTGGCGACCTGATGCTCGCCCTGCAGGTGGCACTGGTTCTCCTCTGCCCGCTGATCATGGCCTACTGGTATGCACCGATCCTGGCTGGCTGGCATGACCTGTCGCCGGGCAAGGCGCTGTTCTTCAGCTTTGTTGCCTGCGCCCGCAACTGGCGCGCCTTCCTGGTCTATTCGCTGGCCCTGCTGGTCGCCGCGACGCTGCTCCCGGGGCTGCTGCTCGGCGCCCTCGCAGCGCTGATGCCGGACGGCGCCGCGCTGCTGACCGTCCTGCTGACCGTATTGCTGATCCTGATCCTCGCTCCGACACTGTTTGCCAGCTTCTATGTCAGCTACCGGGACGTCTTCGTCAGCAGCGCCACGGAAAGCGATGCCTGAGGACTGGCGCGAGCGGCCACTGGGAATTTTCGGCGGCACCTTCGACCCGGTTCATTTCGGGCACCTGCGGCTCGCCGAAGAAGCCGCCGACCATCTCCAACTGGGCGAGGTGCGCTGGATTCCCGCCGGTCAGCCCCTGTTGCGCACAGCGCCGCAGGTCAGCGCGCGCCACCGCCTGGCCATGGTGCGCCTGGCCACGGCCCGCAACCCCAGCTTCGAAGTCGATGCCAGCGAAGTCGACGCCGCCCAACCCAGCTACACCGTGCTCACCCTCGAACGTCTGCGTCAGACCAGTCAGCTTGGCCCGCGGCGACCACTGGTGCTGCTGCTCGGTGCCGACGCTTTCGCCGCCCTGCCCGGCTGGCACCGCTGGCAGTCGCTGCTCGAACTGGCGCACATCGGCGTTGCCCATCGCCCCGGCTTTCCGATCGATCTCGCCAGGCTGCCGAAGGCGCTGCTCGCCTGCTATCGTGAACGCTTCTGCGAACAAGCGACGGCCCTGCGCGATACGGCAGCCGGCCGCATTGCCACTTTTGCAATGACTCCGCTGGGCATTTCGGCGACACAGATCCGCACCCTGCTGGCCAACGGCAGCAGTCCGCGCTATCTGCTTCCCGATGAGGTCATCGCTTACATCCGCAACCACCGCCTTTACCCGGAGAACTAACTCACCAATGAAACTCGCGCAGCTGGAAAAGCTCGTCGTCGACGCACTCGAAGACATCAAGGGCCGTGACATAGAAGTCATCAACACCACCAAACTGACCTCGCTGTTTGACGTCATCGTCGTCGCCAGCGGCGATTCCAACCGTCAGGTCAAATCGCTGGCCCGCAACGTCCACGACAAGGCGCGCGAAGCAGGCGTTGACGTGCTCTCCTGCGAAGGCGAAGAAGCGGGTGAATGGGTGCTGGTCGACCTTGGCGACATCGTCGTGCATGTCATGCAGCCGGCGATTCGCAGCTACTACCGGCTCGAAGAACTGTGGGGCGGCAAGGGTCCGGAGCGGGTGCGGCGGGCGACTTCAGCGACCACGGAGGCGGCCGCAGGCGAGGGATGAAACTGGCCATCCTTGCCGTCGGCCACAAGCCGCCCGCATGGGTCGCGCAAGGCTGTGCCGAGTACCTCAAGCGCATGCCGCGCGAACTGCCCCTGAGCATCGTCGAGATCAAACCCGAGGCGCGCGGTTCGAAGACCCGCGAGCAACTGCTGGCCGCCGAGAAAACCCGCCTGCTGGCTGCATCGAACGGCTATCAGCGACTGATCGTCCTCGACGAGCGCGGCGCCGACCTGAGCACCGTGCAGCTTGCCGAACGCCTGCAGGCCTGGATGCGTAGCGGCGGGGCGACGGCTTTCGTGATCGGTGGCGCCGATGGCATCGACGCCGAACTCAAGGGACAGGCCGACGAGACCATCCGCCTCTCGAGCCTGACCCTGCCGCACGCCGTCGCGCGCCTGGTGCTCTGCGAACAGCTCTATCGCGCGCTCAGCGTCGTTCGCAATCACCCCTACCATCGGGAAGGCTGATGTCATTCTCTCTGCAGCACCGACGGGTGCACCTGGCGTCGCGCAGCCCGCGCCGACGCGAATTGCTGGCACAGATCGGCGTCGGCTTCGACACCATCGCTTTCCGCGACGCACAGCGCGGCGACCCGGAACTCGACGAAACGCCACTGCCCGACGAAGCGGCAGCGGCCTACGTCGAACGCGTCGCCCGCAACAAGGCGAGCCTGGGCTGGCGCATCGTCAACTGGCGCAGACTGCTGCTGCAACCGGTGCTGGCCGCCGATACGAGCATCGAACTGGCGGGTGAACTGATCGGAAAACCGCGCGACGTCGACGACGCGCAGCGCATTCTGCGCCGCCTTTCCGGCCAGACCCACCGTGTCCTGACCGCCGTCGCAGTCAGCTTTGACGAGCGCATCGAAGTCGTCCGCTCGATTAGCGAAGTGCGCTTTCGCGCACTCGATGACGACGAGATCGCGCGCTACGTCGCCAGCGGCGAGCCGATGGACAAGGCCGGTGCCTACGGCATCCAGGGGCGGGCGGCAATGTTCGTCGAGCACCTCGCCGGCAGCTACACCGGCGTAATGGGACTACCGCTGTGCGAAACGGCGCAGCTCCTGAAGCGCTTCGGCTACCAGATGTAACAGGGGAAGCCCGCCGGGCGAGACGGCCCCGCCAGGAAAGGCACCCCGTTCAGGGCGCTTGCTCAGCCGAGCGGCGGGGCGAAGTACTGGCTGAGCAGCAAGGCCGCCAGGAGCACGACGATGATCGCCAGCAAGCGATTTTGCTGACGCTGCGTGCGCACCAGCTTCGCCAGCTGCGGCGCCAGATCCGGGTTCGGCGACTGCGCCAGCGCCTGGTGTACCAGGCGCGGCAGCTGCGGCAGCATGCGCGCCCAGTTCGGCGCTTCCTGCTGTACACCGCGATGAAAGGCGCGCCGGCCCACCTGTTCGCTCATCCAGCGCTCGAGGAAAGGCTTGGCGGTTTTCCAGAGGTCGAGATTGGGATCCAGCTGCCGGCCGAGGCCCTCGATATTGAGCAAGGTCTTCTGCAGCATCACCAGCTGCGGCTGGATCTCGACATTGAAGCGGCGCGAAGTCTGGAACAGCCGCAGCAACACGCGACCGAAGGAGATCTCGTGCAGCGGGCGGTCGAAGATCGGCTCGCAGACGGCACGGACCGCGGCTTCGAACTCGTCGGCGCGGGTGTCGGGCGGTGCCCAGCCAGCTTCGATGTGCGCCGTCGCGACGCGCTTGTAGTCGCGCTGGAAGAACGCCAGAAAGTTCTGTGCCAGATAGTTCTTGTCGGTGTCGGTCAAGGTCCCGACGATACCGAAGTCGAGCGCGATGTAGCGGCCATGATGCTCCGGGTCGGTGGCGATGAAGATGTTGCCGGGATGCATGTCGGCATGGAAGAAACCGTCGCGGAAGACCTGCGTGAAGAAGATCTCGACGCCGGCGCGCGACAAGGCCGGCAGGTCGACGCCAGCGACGATCAGCGCGCCGGTCTGGCTGATCGGGATGCCGCGCATCCGTTCCATGACCATCACCGTCGTCGTGCATTGATCCCAGTACACCTCGGGAACCTGCAGCAGCTGCGAGCCGTGGAAGTTGCGCCGCAATTGCGAGCAGTTGGCCGCTTCGCGCATCAGGTCGAGTTCGTCGTAGAGATACTTGGCAAACTCGGCGACGACTTCGCGCGGCTTCAAGCGCTTGCCGTCCGACCAGACGCTCTCGAGCAAGCCGGCCAGGGTGTCGAGCAGCGCCAGATCATTGGCGATGACGCTGCGCATTTCCGGACGCAGGACCTTGACCGCCACCTCCTGGCCACCGTCTTCCGGACGCAGGCGCGCAAAATGCACCTGCGCAATCGAGGCACTGGCGACCGGCGTCGAGTCGAACTCGGCAAACACTTCGCTGGCCGGCCGGCCGTAGGCGGCCTCGATCTGCGCCAGGGCCAGTTCAGACGAAAACGGTGGCACGCGATCCTGCAGCTTGGCCAATTCGTCGGCAATGTCCGGGCGCAGCAGGTCCCGGCGGGTGGACAGGACCTGGCCGAACTTGACGAAAATCGGCCCCAGAGCTTCCAGGGCCTGGCGCAGACGAACCGCCGACGGCGTATCGAAGCGTCGCCAGAAGTGGAAGGCACGCGACAGCGCGGCCAGACGACCGCTGGGCTCGTGTTCGAGAATCATCTCGTCGAGGCCGAAGCGGCTGGCAATGCTGAGGATTTTGGCGAGGCGGAAAAGTCGCACGGCAGACAGGCGCCCTGTGATCGGCAAAGTGTCGAGTTTACACAGAAACGAGCGGCATCGCGCCGGCTATCGTCGCTGGCCGGGCCCCGGCAACGTATAATCGACGGCTCGACAGAATAGACGACCCGACGCGCCCCGATGAGCCAAGACCTGAAAGCCCACCTCGCCGAACTGATGCGTGCCGCGCTGCGCAGCGTTGCGCCGGACGAGGCGGCGACGAGCGAAATCCACATCGAACGACCAAAGCAGGCCACCCATGGTGATTTCTCCTGCAACCTGGCGATGCAACTGGCGCGCTCGCTGAAGCGCAATCCCCGCCAACTGGCGCAGCTGCTGCTGGCGGAACTGCCGAAATCGGCGCTGCTGAGCAGCGCCGAAATAGCCGGGGCAGGCTTCATCAACTTTCACTTGCACCCCACGGCCCGGCTCGAAGCGGTGCGCAGCGCGCTCGAAGACGGGCCGTCCTTCGGCTGCTCGACCGCTGGCGGCAAGAAAAAGGTCGTGGTCGAATTCGTTTCCGCCAACCCGACCGGACCGCTGCATGTCGGCCACGGCCGCGGCGCAGCCTACGGTGACAGCCTCTGCAAGCTGCTCGCCGTCGCCGGCTGGGAAGTGACCAGTGAATACTATGTCAATGACGCCGGCCGGCAGATGGACATTCTGGCCTTGTCGACCTGGCTGCGCTACCTGCTGCTGGCCGGCCACGAAAGCGAGGCCGACGCGGCGATCGTTTTTCCGAGCAACGCCTACAAGGGCGCCTATGTAACGGAGATGGCCAGGCAGTTGCTGGCCACGCACGGCGAGCGCTATCTGCGTCCGGCAAGCAGCGCCATGGCCGGCACGCCCGGCCTGCCCGACCCGGAGCGCACCGACGCCGAGGCGGCGCAGCAGCGCGAGGCGCATCTCGACGCCCTGATTGCCAATGCCCGACAGCTGCTCGGGAGCGACTGGAGATACGTGCACGACCACGTGCTCAGCGAACAGCTCGCCGACTGCCGCAGCGACCTCGAAGAGTCGGGAGTGCATTTCGACGTCTGGTTCTCCGAACGGTCGCTGTTCGAAACCGGGCTGGTGGCCGGCTGCGTCGGGCAACTCGACAAGGCCGGACATCTCTACCGCCAGGACGGCGCCTGCTGGTTCCGATCGACCGCTTTTGGCGACGAGAAGGATCGCGTCGTGCAGCGCGAAAACGGCCAATACACCTACTTCGCGTCGGATATCGCCTATCACCTCAACAAGTACGAACGCGGTTTCCAGCGGATCATCAATGTCTGGGGTGCCGACCATCACGGCTATATCCCGCGCGTCAAGGGCGCCGTCGCGGCGCTCGGACTCGATCCGGAACGGCTCGATATCGCGCTGGTCCAGTTCGCCGTGCTCTATCGCTCGGGCCGCAAGGCGCAGATGTCCACCCGTTCCGGCGAATTCGTGACCCTGCGCACGCTGCGCGAAGATGTCGGCAACGACGCCTGCCGCTTCTTCTACGTTCTGCGCAAGTCCGACCAGCACCTCGATTTCGACCTCGACCTGGCGACGAGCCAGTCCAACGAGAACCCGGTCTACTACATTCAGTACGCGCACGCCCGCGTCTGTTCGCTGCTGACCCTCTGGGGAGGCGAGCCGCAAGCACTCGCCGGCGCCGACCTGAGCCGCCTGGATGGCACGCACGAACTGGCGCTGGCCGCCCGACTGGGCCAATTCCCGGAGACCGTCGAGACCGCCGCCAGCGAGCTCGCACCGCACTTGATCGCCTTCTACCTCAAGGAACTGGCGGCCGAATTCCACAGCTACTACAACGCCGAACGGATGCTGGTCGACGACCCCGCGCTGCGCGACGCGCGCATCGCGCTGGCGGCTGCGGTCAGGCAGGTGATTCGCAACGGCATGGCGATTCTCGGCGTCAGCTGCCCCGAATCGATGTAATCAAAGGAACACTTGCATGAGTCGTGACATGAAACCCCGCAGAACGCCCGCCCGAAAGACGTTGGGAGGCGGCACGCTGCTCGGACTGTTCATTGGCCTGGTCATCGGCGTCATCGCCGTGGCGGGTGTGGTGTGGTACGTGAACAAGGTGCCGCTGCCTTTCACCACCACCGGCCAGCAACCGAAATTGCCGCCACCGGTCACCGACGCGCCGCGCCCGGAACCGACGCCGGACATGCCGGAACTGGCTCCGGCACCGGTCGCGCTGCCCGGCAAACCTGGCGATTCGACGGCCCCCGAAAAGCCGCGCTTTGACTTCTACAAGATCCTGCCCGGCAACGCCGAAGCCATTCCCGACCCGACGCAGAACGTGCCCGGCCAGGCGGAGAGACTTCCGGCGACCCTGCCGCCGCTGGAGGGAAAACCGCTCGAAATCAAGCCGCTGGATGTCAGGCCGCCGGAAGAAAAGACGGTGGAGGACAGGAAACCCGAGGCGGAACCAACGCTCAAGAAGCCGATCTACCTGCAGGCCGGCTCCTTCCAGAATGTCGCTGAAGCGGACAACCAAAAGGCACGGCTGGCGTTAATGGGCGTTGAAGCGCGCATTCAACAGGTGATGCTGCAGGACAAGGTGTGGTACCGCGTACGGCTCGGGCCGTACCCGCGGATGGACGAAGTGAACATCCTGCGTGGCGAGTTGGCCAGGCAGGGCATTGATGCCCGCGTCGTGAAGAAGGACTGAGTGCGGCGGGCTGCAACTCGAAGGCGCTTACACCCTGACACGCTTACAAGGAGAAGAAGACAATGCAAGGACGCATGAGTGGATGGTTGGCCGCGATCGCGCTGGCCGCGCTGGCCCTTGCCCTGCCGGCGCGCGCCGAACTGGTCGCCGATCGCGACTTTGTGGCCATCGTTCCGGCGCAGGTCACCGATAATCCGGCCAAGACGGAAGTCCTCGAATTCTTCTCCTATGGCTGCCCGCATTGTGCCGACTTCCACCCCCTGGTCAGCAGGTGGGCCACGGCCTTGCCGAGCGATGTGGTCTTCAAACGGGTCCCGATTTCCTTCGGACGTCCGCAGTGGGCCAGCCTGGCGCGGCTGTATTACGCACTGGAGGCGACCGGCGAACTGGGCAGACTCGATGAAGCCGTATTCCGGGCCCTGCATCAGGAGAACAAGCGCCTCTTCGACGACAAGAGCATCATCGCCTGGGTGAGCGCGCAGGGGGTCGATGAGGCCAAGTTCACCGCTGCCTACCACTCCTTCGGAGTGCTCAGCCAGGCCAAGCGTGCCGATCAGATGGCGCACGCCTACAAGATCAAGGGCGTTCCGGCGCTGGCCGTCGACGGCAAGTATCTCGTTGCCGGCAAGGACCTCAAGGGCTACGGCGATCTGCTGGCATTGACCGACCG
>LBIU01000137.1 GCA_000987445.1 Candidatus Accumulibacter adiacens
CGCTCGACAACGTCAAACTGCCGCGCGGACAGGTCTCCTGGCTCAGCGATCAACAACTGCGCTTCGTTCTGCCGGACGGCAAGAAGGGGCAGATCCAGCGCATGTGCGAGCTGGTCGGGCTGCAGGTCACCGACATCAAGCGCGTGCGCATCGGCGGCGTCTCGCTCGGCAAGCTGCCGCCCGGACAGTGGCGCTACCTGCGCGCGGACGAGCGCTTCTGAGCGCTGCGCATTAACGGTCCCCCGATGTCCCACTGACGGCCCGGTCTTGTAAAAAAGGCGACCACCATGCTCGATACCCCCGCACCACGCGACCTTGCCGCCTGGCTGAGCCTGTTCAGCGGCGCCGAGATGCCCGTCCTGCGCCAGACGGCCCGCCGCCTCGATGCGGCACGCCAGCATATCGACCGCGTCAACGGCCGCGACATCATCGATATCGTCCTCCAGGATCCCCTGCTCGCCATTCGCGTGCTGGCCTACATCCAGTCCTTCGGCAGCAAGCACCTGCGCAGCGACGTCACCAACATCGCCACGGCGGTGATGATGCTCGGTGTCGAGCCCTTCTTCCGCAAGTTCGAAAACCCGGCGACCATCGAAACCATGCTCAGCCGCAAGCCGCAGGCGCTGCTCGGCGTACTGCAGGTCATCCTGCGCTGCCAGCGGGCTTCACGCTACGCGCACGACTGGGCCTTCGCCCGGCACGACATGAACGTCGAAGAAGTGGCGCTCGCGGCGCTGCTCTACGATCTCGCCGAGGTCCTGATGTGGTGCTTTGCTCCCGAACAGGCGATCGCCATCCGCGCCCGACTGCACACCGAAAAGCGCTTGCGCAGCAGCGTCGTACAGCGCGAGCTGCTCGGATTCCCCCTCTCCGATCTGCAGTTGGCGCTTTGCCGTGCCTGGCAGCTGCCCGAGCTGCTCACCGCGCTGATGGAGGATAGCGACAATACGCAGATGGCGCGCGTACAGAACGTCAAGCTGGCGGTCAACCTGGCCCGCCACTCGGTCGACGGCTGGACGGATGCCGCCATCCCGGACGACTTCGCAGCCATCGAAAAACTGCTCAATATAAGCCGCGAGACCCTGCTCTCGCGGCTGCACCTGCCAGCCGAACTGCTACCCCGCCTGCTCCGCGCCGACGACGAATCGGGCACGCCGGGCTAGCCCCGATGGCTAGCCCCGATCTCCCGGGCGTCGCCGTTCAGCGGGCCAGTTGCCCGTGCTCGCAGGCGGCCAGCAGGCCACGTGCGGCCACTTCGCAGAGCTCGAGCACGCGTTCGAATCCCGACTCGGCACCGTAATAGGGATCCGGCACGTCGGCAACGCCAAGCTCCGGAGCGTAGTCGAGAAACATGCCCAGCTTGCTGCGGCTTGCTTCGGGGCACAGGCGCAGCAGATTGGCCATATTCTCCCGGTCCATCGCCAGGACACGGTCGAAGCGCTCGAAATCGGCGACGACGACCCGCCGCGCGCGCATTCTCGAAAGATCATAGCCGCGCTTGCCGCCGACCTTGCGGGCGCGCGGATCCGGCGCTTCGCCGGCATGGTAATGGCCGTGCGTCCCCGCCGAATCGGTTTCCAGGAGCGCGCCCAGGCCCTCGCGCTGAGCCAGGCCACGGGTCACTGCGGCGGCCAGCGGCGAGCGACAGATGTTGCCCATGCAGACAAAGAGAATTCGGTAGGGGGAGGGCGCGGCAGTCTTGCTCATCACCAGGTGTTCCTTCACAAAATCCAGCAGTTCAACGCGCCACCGTCGGATTCCGCAGAACGGCAATCACCGCCGCTACTCGGCCGCGGGCGCGGAGCCCTCGGGAAATAGCTCGTCGACGAAACCGAAACGACTGAAGTCCTTGATCCGCATCGGATAAAGGATGCCGTCGAGGTGGTCGCATTCATGTTGCACGACACGGGCGTGGAAATCGCACACGCGGCGCTCGATGGGCCGCCCGCTGGGGTCGAAGCCGCTGTAGCGCAGATGTTTCCAGCGCGGCACGCAGCCGCGCAGGCCGGGGACCGAGAGGCAGCCTTCCCAGGCCTCTTCGACCTCGGTCGACAGGGGTGTCAGGAGCGGGTTGATCAACACCGTGCGCGGTACCGGTTCGGCGTCGGGATAGCGCGGATTGGCGTCGATCCCGAAAATCACCACTCGCAGATCGACGCCGATCTGCGGCGCGGCCAGGCCGGCACCGTCGAGCTCACGCATGGTGTCTTCCATGTCGGCGATCAGCGCGGCGAGCTCTGCCGTGGCGAAGTGCTCGACCGCTCTGGCCTGCCGCCACAGACGCGCGTCGCCCATTCTCAGGACCGGTCTAACGGCCATGACGTGTGGAGCCACCCCAGATCATGGGAGTCATGACGGTCCCCCCTCTTTTCCGGCCTTTCGTCCGCCGGGCGAGAAAGGCGATTCGTGCGTCGCTTGCGCGGCTTCCCGATTACGCATCGTCGCTCAACATCCTTTCGATGAGCGCATGCACCTGCCGCATCGACCCCGCCAGGACCGCGTGAATCGCTTCCAGGCTGATGCCGGCAGCGCTCTCGCCGCGCCCGGCCGCGTAATTGGCGACGACGTTGATGGCTGCATAAGGCAGCCTCAGTTCGCGCGCCAGCGCCGCCTCGGGCATGCCGGTCATGCCGACGACGTCGGCGCCGTCGCGCTCGAGGCGGTTGATCTCGGCGGCCGACTCCAGCCGCGGTCCCTGCGTGGCGGCGTAGACCGCGGCATCACCGAGCCGGGTGCCAGTCGCCGCAGCCGCGGCGAGCAGCCGCCCACGCAGGGCGTGATCGTAAGGCTCCGTGAAATCGACATGGGCGACGGCGGCGTCGGGGCCTTCGTGAAACGTTGATGGACGCCCCCAGGTGTAGTCGATGATCTGATCCGGCAGGACCAGGTCGCCAGGCTTGAGGTCGGCACGAATGCTGCCGACCGCCGCGACGGCAATGACGCCCAGCACCCGCGCCTCCGACAGCGCCCAGAGGTTGGCCCGATAGTTGACCTGGTGCGGCGGAATGCTGTGCCGATCGCCATGACGGGCCAGGAAAACCAGCGACCGACCGGCGAGACGGCCAAAGCTCAACGCCGCGGACGGCTCGCCGTAAGGCGTGCGCACCACCTGGCGGTGCGAGATTTCGAGCTGGGCGAGCTCCGCCAGGCCGCTGCCACCGATGATTGCCAGCATTTCAATCCTCCCGCATGGCGTAGATCGCCGGCAGATTGCGCCACGCGCCGCGCGCGTCCATGCCGTAGCCGAACACGAAGCGATCCGGAACGGTCAGCGCAACGAAGTCGGCGCGCAGCGGCTTCTCGCGGCCGTGCAGTTTGTCGGCGAGAACCGCCGTCAAGCAGGCCGTCGCACCCATTTGCAGCAGGCGGTCACGAATGGCGGCCAGCGTCACGCCTTCGTCGAGAATGTCGTCGACCACCAGCACCGTGCGCCCGGCCACCGCCAGCGACGGCTCGACGCGCCACGCCAGCGCGCCGCCTGCCGTTGCCTGACCGTAGCGGCTGGCATCGAGGTAGTCGAAGTCGAGCGGAAAACTCAATTGCGTCAGCAGCTGGCCAGCGAACGGCACGCCACCCTTCATGACGCACAGGAGCAGCGGCTGTCTGGCCTGCAGTCGGGTGGTGATCGCACGCGCCACGCGACTGACTGCCGCAGCGACGGTTTCCGCCGAGTGGATGAGATCGGCATTCGCCAGCATCGTCATCGCCATTTGTCCGTCCATCATGGGTTCTCCGGGGCGGCCTGCAACAAGGCCAGCAACTGTCCTTCGTCAATCACCGACACGCCGAGCCGCTGCGCTTTTTCGAGCTTGCTGCCGGCCTCGGCGCCGGCGACCACGAAGTCGGTCTTCTTCGACACCGAGCCAGTCACTTTCCCACCCGCCGCCATGATCCGCTGCCCGGCGGCATCGCGGGTCAGGGAAGGCAGGGCGCCGGTGAGCACGAAGACCTTGCCGGCAAGCGCGCCGGCGCTGACCGCGGCGGCGTCGCTCTCGCTCCAGCTCACGCCGGCGGCGCGCAGCTGCTCGATGACCGTCTGGTTGTGCGGCTCGCTGCAGAACTGGCGAATACACTGGGCGACGATCGGGCCGACTTCGGGAACCTGCAGCAACTGCGTCTCGTCGGCAGCCAGCAGGCGCTCCAGCGCACCGAAGTGACGCGCCAGCTCCCTGGCCGTCGCCTCGCCGACGTTGCGGATTCCGAGCGCGTAGATGAACCGCGCCAGCGTCGTCTGCTTGCTCTTCTCGATGGCTGCCAGCAGATTCCCGGCCGACTTCTCGGCCAGGCGTTCGAGGTTCGCCAGCGCCGCGACACCGAGCTGGTAGAGGTCGGCCGGCGTGCGCACGATGGCGTTGTCGACCAGTTGCTCGACCAGCTTGTCGCCGAGTCCTTCGATGTCCATCGCCCGCCGCGAGGCAAAATGAAGCAAGGCCTGCTTGCGCTGCGCCGGGCAGTAGAGACCGCCAGTGCAGCGCGCCACCGCGGCGACACCCTGGACCTCTCTTTCGTCCTTTTCGTCGTTTTCGTCCTTTTCGCTCTTTTCCTCTTCGCTGCGCACGACGCGCGAACCGCAGACCGGACAACTCTGCGGCATGCTGAAGCGGCGCGCAGCAGCGGGGCGCTTTTCGGGCAGCACGCGCACGACTTCCGGAATCACGTCCCCGGCCCGGCGAACGACCACCGTGTCGCCGATGCGTACGTCCTTGCGACGAATCTCGTCCTCGTTGTGCAGCGTGGCGTTGATCACCGTCACGCCGCCGACGAACACCGGTTTGAGCCTTGCCACCGGCGTCAGCGCGCCAGTGCGCCCGACCTGGATGCTGATCTCGAGCAGCTCGGTGACCGCTTCCTCGGCGGCAAATTTGTGTGCCAGCGCGAAGCGTGGCGCGCGCGAAACGAAACCCAGACGCGCCTGCGCTGCCAGGTCATCGACCTTGTAGACCACGCCGTCGATATCGTAGGGAAGCGTCGCGCGCAGGCGACCAATCTCGGCGTAGTAGGCCAGCAGGCCGGCCAGTCCGAGCACGCGCCGCCGTTCGCGGGCGACGGGGAAACCCCAGGCGGCGAGGCGGTCGAGCAGTTCGCTGTGCGTCGCCGGCAGGCCGGCGCCTGCCGTGCCTGCGGGGACGCCGACGCCATAGGCGAAGAAGCGCAAGGGACGGGTCGCGGTGATGCGTGGATCGAGTTGGCGCAGGCTGCCCGCAGCGGCGTTGCGCGGATTGACGAAGGCTTTCTCGCCTTTTTCGCGCTGCTGCTCGTTCATCTGCGCAAAATCGCTGCGCAACATCAGCACCTCGCCACGCACGTCGAGAACGGCCGGCCAATCGCTGCCCTGCAGACGCAGCGGAATGCTGCGCAAGGTGCGCAGATTGGCGGTGACGTCCTCACCCGTGGTGCCATCGCCACGCGTCGCACCCTGCAGCAGACGGCCATCCTGATAGCGCAGGCTGACCGCCAGACCATCGAACTTGGGTTCGGCCGAGTAGTTCACTTCGCCAGCACCATCGCTGGCCAGCCCTTCGCGCACACGGCGGTCGAATGCGGCGACTTCATCGTCGGCAAAAGCATTGTTCAGCGACAGCATCGGCGTCGCATGCGCCCGCGCAGCGAACTCGGGCAGCGGCGCGGCACCGACACGCTGCGTCGGCGAATCGACGCTCCGCAATTCCGGATGCTCGGCCTCGAGCGCCTGCAGCTCGGCAAACAGGCGATCATAGTCGGCATCGCCGATCAGCGGCGCGTCGAGGGCATAATAGGCGATGTTGTGCCGCTCGATCGCCTCCCGCAAGGCCTGCACGCGATCCCGGGCACTACTCATCGCGGCACTTGCCCGCTTCAGGAGAACAGGCGCTGCGCCAGTGGACCGCCAGCCGACAGCTCATGCGCCGCCATTGCCGCCTGGAACTGCGCCACCTGCTGACGAATCGGCTCGAGGGCGGCCTCGGACAAGGGGTGGCGGTTATCGTCGACCAAGGCACCGTTGAGTGCCTCGGCAAAGCGCCGCGCCACCCCGAACATCTGGGTCAACACCCGATCGCCATTGGCCACGCGCGGCACGTCGAGCAGAAAAGTCACCCCGTGCGTACTCAGGGTCTTCATCGACTCGGCAGAAAAAACATCGCTCTCCTGGTTCACCAACATGTAGAGCACATCGCCGTTGTCATCACAGCGGACGAAGCGCCCGCTGCTGTCGATGACCATGCCGGTCGCTTCGGCCAGTGCGCGCAGCTTGGTGCCGGCGAACACCTGTCCCTGGCTGATCACATTGACGCCGATCTGGATGTCCACCCCGGCGCAGAACTCGTCCAGCTGGGCGGCCGTCTGCAAGGCCGGCTCGCGAGCCGGCAGCTCCGCAAGGCCCATCAGCTCGGTCGCCATTTCCTGCATCGCGACCTTGAAGACCGACAGCTCACGATCGGCGAGCGGGCCCTTGCGGTCGACCAGTTGCAGGCCGACACGAATATGCCGGTACTCGCGCTCGCTGTCATCGGGAATCGGCTCCCAGGCGTGCGCGTCTTCATTGTGGCCGATCCAATTCACCGTCTTGCTCAGCCGTTCAAGCGTGGCGCGCTGCGCTTCCCGAATGCGGCGGCCGGCGATCGGTTCGAGGACCTGAATCGCGGCAATGTAGTCGATCTTCGGCGACAGCACGCACATCGGCGCCGGGCTGTCCCTGAGCCCTCCCTGCTCGTCTTCCGCGGGCGTCGCAGACGTCGATGACACCGATGATGCGGACTCTTCGGAGCTGGAAGCGCTCTTTGCAGCCGCGCCTGTTTCACCGCTGTCGGCTGCCGTCTGCTGCCCCAGCGCCGGCTCATCCGGCTCCTGGAGCGCTTCCGGATCGGAGCGCAACAAGGGCTCGACCCGCTCCTGCGGGGCACGATGGTCAGCATCCTTCGCCGCCGCGCCGCCGGTTGCACCGCCCGGTTCGTCGAGCAGGACATCTGTCTGGCGTGCGCTCAACAGCTCCTCGGCCATTTGGCGGTGCTTGCGCTCCTGCCACTTGTTGTAAGCCAGTACCCCCAGCACGGCGACGCCGCCGAAGCCGATCAAACCCATCTGCAAGTCGGTCATATCTATTCCTAAACGAGTTGCTCGCGCATCCGTAGCGCTTCTTCCATATCGACTTCAACGATGCGCGAGACGCCGGATTCCTGCATGGTTACTCCGACGAGCTGTTGCGCCATCTCCATCGTAATCTTGTTGTGGCTGATGAACAGAAACTGCGTGTTGATCGACATCCGTCGCACCATCGCGCAGAAACGTTCGGTATTGGTATCGTCAAGCGGCGCATCGACTTCGTCAAGCAGACAAAACGGCGCCGGATTGAGCTGGAACATGGAAAACACCAGCGCGATGGCCGTCAAGGCCTTCTCACCACCGGAGAGAAGATGAATCGTCGAGTTCTTTTTTCCGGGCGGCTGGGCCATCACCTGCAGGCCGGCATCAAGAATTTCCTCACCGGTCATGATCAGCCGCGCCTCGCCACCGCCGAAGAGCGCCGGAAACAGCTCGCCGAAACTGCGGTTAACCGCATCGTACGTGCTTTGCAGCAGATCACGCGTTTCACGGTCGATACGACGAATCGCGTTTTCCAGCGTTTCCATCGCCTTCGTCAGGTCTTCCGACTGGGCATCCAGATAGCCCTTGCGTTCGCGCGCCGCATCCAGTTCATCGAGCGCCGCCAGATTGACGGCGCCCAGCGCGTCGATCGAGCGCTGCAGCGAGGTGATCGCCCCCTGCAAAGGCGCCGCGCGCAAGCCGGCCAGCTCGCCGGCCAGCGCCGGCTCGTCTGCCTTGGCCTCGGTCAGCTGCGCCGCCGCCTGCTCGACGCTGAGTGCCGCCGCCTGCTCCTTGAGTTTCAGTTCGCCGATCCGGTTGCGTAGCGGCTCGAGACTCTGCTCCGCCTTGAGCCGCTGTTCGTCCAGTGCGCGCAGGCCGTTGGTCGCCATTTCCAGTCCGTCACGGGCACTCGCCAGCGCCTGTTCGCGAGCGACGCGATGATCGAGCGCGGCCTGCAGGCGGGGTTCCAGATCGTCCGCCTGCAAGGCCGTGGCATTCGCCTCGCAGCGCTGCAGCTCGTCAAGCACGCGCGCCAGTTGCTGGCCCGCCAGCGTACGGCCGGCGGCCAGCTCCTGCAGCTTGCTGCCGCATTCGCGTTGCGAGAACTCGGCTTCGCGCAGTTCGCGTTCGCAGCCGCCGAGCTGCTCGCGCTGCTCGCGCAGGCCGCTTTCCGCCTGCTCGAACCGCAGCTGCGCCGCCTGCATCAGGCTTTGCAGCTCGCGCAGCTGCGCGCTATGCACATCGATCGCCTCGTCGGCGATGAGCAGGCGCTCACTTTCGCTCTCTTCCTCGCCGGCCAGCTCGGCCAGCTGCTCGTCGATCTGCGCCTGCCGCTCGCTGAAGCGCTCGCGTGCCTGCGCCAGCTTCAGCGTCTCCACCTGCAGGGCATGCGCCTGGTTCTGCAGCGCCGCAAGCTGCTGGCCGGAGGCCTGCAGGGTCTGCTGGCCATCCTGCAGCCGCTGCTCGATTTCGCCGAGGCTGGCCTGCGCCTGCGCAAGGGTTTCCTCGCGCTCGCCGATCACCACTGCCAGCCCGTCAATCTCGCGCTGCCGCTCGAGCAATCCGTGCTCACCGCTATCCGGAGCGAACAGGGTCACGCTCTGCCGGTTGACCAGGTCGCCGCCCGGCGTCACGCAACAGGCGCTCGCCGCCAGGTCGCCACGCCGCGCCAGTGCGGCGTCCAGATCGGGCGCCGTCCGCACTTCGCCGAGCCAGTCGGCAAGAATCGCCGCCAACTGCGGCACGTCGCAGCGAATACGGGCGAGCAGCGCTTCGCCGCCGGGGACAGCACTCGCCATGCCGCCGGCCAAGGGCAGCAGCAAGGTCAGCTTGCTGCCCGGCCGATCGGTGCTCCAGGCCGCGTCGGCAGCCGCCGCCGGCAGTGCGCCGAGGCGCTCGCGCAGAACCGCTTCGACGGCGACTTCCCAGCCGGCTTCGACGTGCAGCGATTTCCACAGCGCCTGGCCGTTCTGCAAGCCATGCCGACGCAACCAGTCATCGAGCTTGCCATTCGCCTGCAGCCGCTGCTGCAGCTGTTGCAGCGCGTTGCGCCGCGCCGTCGCCTCGGTGCGCGCCTTCTGCGCATGCTGCACTGCCGCGAGCAGTTCGCGCCGCTCTTGCTCGATAGCCGGCAGTTGCTGCTGCAAATCCTTCTGCTCGTCGAGCGCGACGCTGATCGCTGCGCGCAGCGCCAGCAGTTCCTCCTGCTTTTCGCTCAGCTCGCCATCGTCGGGAAGCGGCAACGCCTGGCGTTCGAGCGCCAGGCGTTCGCGCCGACTGGCGACACTCTGCAAGGAACGCTGCGCGTGCCCACGATTGGCCTGCTCGACATGCAGCCGTTGCTCGGCCTGAACGATCCCGGCACGCTGACGGCTGGCCTCCTGGCGCGCCGCGGCATGGCCATCCTCGGCCAGCGGCAGGCGTTCCTGCTGCGCCTCGAGGCGCATCTGTGCCTGCTCGACGCGCTCCTGGGCCAGCGCCAGCAGGTCCTGCCAGCGCCGCTCTTCGCCAGCCAGCTTCTCGGCCTGCTCCTGCCAGTTCCGGCGATCGGCGGTGAGCTGCGCCAGACGCGTTTCGTACTCGCGCTGGGAATCGCGGCGATGGCGGATCTCGGCTTCGAGCCGGGCGACTTCGGCGTTGGCAGCAAACAATGCGCCCTGCGCGGCATGCACGCCGTCGCTGGCCGCGAAATGCGCCTCGCGCGCCTCCTCGAGACGCGCCTCGAGTTCGCGCAGCACAGCGTTCTGGGCTTCTAGCGCGGTGCTCGCCTGTTCGACTTCGTGCGCCAGCCGATCGCGCTCCAACTGCGCGTCATTGCGACGCAACAACCACAGCAGCTGCTGCTTGCGCGTCAGCTCGTCGCTATAGGCGCGATACTGGCGAGCGACGCCGGCCTGCCCTTCGAGGCGCTCCATCTGCGACCCCAGCTCGAGACGAATGTCTTCGACGCGAGTCAGGTTCTCACGGGTGTCGGCAAGGCGATGGCCGGTTT
Source organism: Candidatus Accumulibacter adiacens (assembly GCA_000987445.1). Taxonomy (GTDB): domain Bacteria; phylum Pseudomonadota; class Gammaproteobacteria; order Burkholderiales; family Rhodocyclaceae; genus Accumulibacter; species Accumulibacter adiacens. The sequence continues at coordinate 10,055 of LBIU01000137.1, forward strand.
CCTTGCGCCGCTCCTTGTAGCGCGTCACGCCAGCGGCTTCTTCGAGGAAGACGCGCAGCTCGTCGGGCTTGGCCTCGATGATGCGCGAAATCGTGCCTTGCCCGATGATCGCGTAGGCGCGCGGACCAAGGCCGGTGCCGAGAAAGAGGTCGGTGACATCCTTGCGGCGCACGTGCAGGTTGTTGATGTAGTACTCGGACTGGCCGGTGCGCGTCAGCAGGCGTTTGACCGACAGTTCGGCGTATTGCGACCACTGCCCGGAAAGCCGCCCGAGGGTGTTGTCGAAGACCAGTTCGACCGCGGCCCGCGACACCGGCTTGCGCGACCCCGAACCGTTGAAGATCACGTCCTGCATCGATTCGCCGCGCAACTCCGACGCTTTCGACTCGCCGAGCACCCAGCGCACCGAGTCGATCACGTTCGACTTGCCGCAACCATTCGGCCCGACGACGCCGACCAACTGCCCGGGCAGCGCGATGTTCGTGGGATCGACAAAGGATTTGAAGCCGGCGAGTTTCAGTTTGGTCAGGCGCATCAACACAGAAGCGCGGCGTGCACGGCCGCGCAGGGAGAAATCGGTAAAAGCCTTGCCGCGGGCGCATGACGCCTCGCTCCGGTGAAGCTCATGACAAGCAAGATCCCAGCCGGGCGCAAAATCGGTCGCCTATAATAGCATTCCGCTTGGCCAATTGGCCTGCCCTTGGCCCTTGCCGGCCTCTCTGGCCCCCTCGCATCTCCTGGACCACCACTCGGAACAACCATGAGCACAAACCCGACCGAAACGCTGGCCACCTTTGCCAATCCCGCGCCGCAACGAGATTTCCACATCCATATGGAAATCCCCGAATTCACCTGCCTGTGCCCAAAGACCGGGCAACCGGATTTCGCGACGCTGATCCTCGATTACATCCCTGAGGAAAGCTGCGTCGAGCTCAAGAGCCTCAAGCTTTACATCTGGTCATTCCGCAACATCGGCTGTTTTCATGAAGATGTCACCAACCGCATCCTTGACGACCTGGTCCGTGCCACCCAGCCACGCTACATGCAGCTGAGCGCACGTTTCTACGTCCGCGGCGGTATTTTCACGACGGTTGTCGCCGAACACCGCCAGGCAGGCTGGACGCCAGCGCCAAGCGTTCCACTCGCCGCCTTTGACAGCCAATCGCCCACCCGAGACTGAAACCATGAGCCTGCCCACACCACTTGCTGAACCGCAGTTGCTGCGCCTCGAGGAACTGCTCGGCGACCCCGCCCTGCCGGAAGCGATGCGCCTCGACGAGGCGCACGGCTTCCTTTGCGCCGCCCGCTCCGGCCCGCAGCCGATGACCGAGGCGCAGTGGCTGGCGGCCGTCCTCGGCAGCGCCGACGCCGCCAACGAAGCGCTGCTTGGCGAGGCGGCGGAACTGCTGCGCCTGTTCGTCGCCGAGCTCGAAACCCAGCTGGCGCAGGGCGAGGCGCCCCTGCTGCTGCTCTATCCCCGCGACGAGCAGGTGAGCGGTCCCGGCGACTACGTTCCCTGGTGCCACGGCTACCTGCACGGCGTCGACGAGGCGAACGAAGACTGGTTCGACGCCCTCGGTGCCGACGACGACAAGGAGGACAGCGAAGAGATCTGCTACCTCGACGAGCAACTGTTCCCATTCTTCATGCTCACCGGCGACGCCGAAGCAGCAGCCCTCGCCGCTGGCGAGGACTGGCTGTCGGGCGAGGAACTCGAGCGCCAGCAGCTCGAGTGCGAGGAAAAACTGCCCCAGGCAGTGACCGCGATCTACCGCTTCTGGCTCGCCCAGCGCAGCATCACGACCATCCGCCGCGAAACCCCGAAAGTCGGTCGCAACGACCCCTGCCCTTGCGGCAGCGGCAAGAAGTTCAAGAAGTGCTGCGGGTCATGAAGCCGCCGACCCGCTGAGCGCGCCGGCGGGCGAAGGTCGCGCGCAATCGGCAGCCGCGCATGGCAAATCCTGGAGGATTCGCGCATGAGCAAGGAGCGAAAATGCGTGCCAGTGACGATCGACGAGGAACGGCTTCTGGCCCTGCGGCGAAAGGCGGCCGCGACGGGTCGCACGGTCGCGGACCTGATCGAAGAGACGATCGCCGACGCACTGGCAGAGGATCGCCAACAGCAGCACCCTGGACACGCGCCCGATGCCGGCGCGGACAGGGCCGGCAGCGGTGAAGCAAGCTACCTCGCCTTCATCAGCTACAGCCATGCCGACGAAAAGATCGCGGCGGCGACGCATCGGCTGCTGGAAGGCTTTCGCGTACCGCGCTCGCTGATTGGCCAGGAAACATCCCACGGCAAGGTGCCGAGGCGAATTCGGCCGGTGTTCCGCGACCTGGAGGAATTTCCGGCATCGGCAGACCTCGGCCGGACGATCCGCGAAGCCCTCGCGGCGGCGCGTACGCTGGTCGTCATCTGTTCGCCTCGATCTGCCCGTTCGCGTTGGGTAGGCGAAGAGATCCGCCACTTCAAGCAGCTCGGTCGCGCGCAGCATATCTACTGCCTGCTCGCCGACGGCGAAGCTGTCGCCGCCTGCCAGGGAGCGAGCGAGCAGGCGTCGCTTCATCCGGCCCTGCTGGAACGTTTCGACGCCCACGGCGAGCCACTCGCCGGCAGGCAAGCCGAACCGCTGGCCGTCAGCCTCAGCGAAGGTGGCCTGGCAACCGCCGGCGTCAAGCTCGCGGCCGGCATTCTCGGCGTCGGCTATGACGATCTCCATCAACGCGTTCGCCGCCAGCGCCTGCGCAACAGAAGCATCCTGGCCGGCATCGCCGCCGCGATCCTCGCAACGGGCAGCTGGCTGTTCGTCGACGGCTGGCAGGAAAAGCGACTCAACCTTGCCCAACAACTCGCCGGGCAGGCCAGGGAAATCCACGCGGCGCAACCACTTCCCGGCCTCGCCCTGGCGCTGCACGCCATGGCCATCGCCCCTCGGCACGACGAGGCGACGTGGCAAGCGATCGCCGCAACCGCCCGCCGACTCGCCGCCCGCGGTCGCATCGCCCATCTTGGAAAGCAGGTCGAAACGATCATCGCCAGCGCCGACGGAAGCCGCCTGGCAGTCGATCATGCCGAGGCCGTCGGTGAACTGCGCTCGGGACACGACGGCGCGCTGCTTGAGAAACTCGCACACCCGATCGACAGCGCCAAATTTCTCGACGCGGCACCCGGCTATCTGATCGCCGATTATCGCTGGTCGCGGGCCGACCTGCGCCAAGCGGCGAGCGGCGCGCTCGTTGCCCAGCTGAAGTCTCCGGTCGCCGGCATCAGCTTCGGTGCGCAGCACTTTTTCGTGCGCTATTCCGGTGGCCACGCCAACGAACTTCGGCGCCTTGGCGATGGCCGTCTCGTCCCTCTGGCTGCTGGCGTCAGAGCCGACCGCGTGGCCTTCAGCAACCCCGCCACGGCGTCCTTGCTGAGCGTGGACTATCTGGACGGACAGCGTCCGGAGCTACGCCGTGGCGACGAGGCCTCCGTCGTCAGGCTGACCGGGACGCCGAGCGAGATCCAGTTCAGTCTGGACGCCGGCACAAGGCGTACTCTCGTCACTTACGAGGACGCGCCGACTGAACTGCTGCGCACCGCGGATCTCTCCGTCCTCAAACGCTTTGCCCGCGACGCCGGGCGCCTTTCCTCCTTGCGCCGTGATGGGGGCCAATTCCTGCGACTGCAGCGCGACGCACGGGTAACGCTGTTGCGCAGCTCGGACGGATCCGCGCTTGCGGCCGGCAGCAAGATCGTCAGAAGCGGCGACGGCTCCTTCCTCGCGGTGCTTGCCGAAGATCGCGTGCAATGGTTTCGTGCCAGCGATGGCGAACGGGTCGGCGCCCTTTCGGCGGACTCACGAGGAGGCTTCAAGGCGCTAAAGTTCAGCGCAGACCCCGCACCGAAGCGCCTGGCCATTCGGCGTGACGACATCTGGCAACTGCGGGCGGTCAACGACGGTTCACTGATCGCCGAACTACCGGACGTCGAGGCCGTCGATCTCGACCGCGAGTACTTCTTCGTCCGCGACCCGCAAGGGGCAACAATCCGCCGCCTGAGCGATGGCACCGTGGTGTTGTCGCTGGCCGCAAACGCCAGGGCCGTCAGCTACCCGAGCCCGGGTCTGGTGCAGGTACGCCTCGAAGACGATTCGCGGCAACTGCGTCGCCTGTCCGATGGCAGCGTCGTCGGGACGCCGAGCAATCGCTCGATCGAGTCCGCGACCCTTGTCGGGCCGGGCTCCGAATTCGAGCTGATCCGCTACACCGGTAGCAAGTCCGAGCTCAAGCGCTCGACCGACGGGACCAGCGTGCTGCAGCTTGGCGGACCCGGGGCAGCTCTTCTGGAACTGACATTCATCCCCAACGCACAGCCCTCGCATGTCCTGGCCCGCTTCGAAGACGGCAGCTCGTCACTCATCGCCCTGCAGGGCCACGGCGAGAGCGTCAGCCTGAGCGGCAGCGCGCTATCGGTAGACCTGTTGCCAGCCAAGGCGCCGCGCTATCTGATCATTCGCTACGCCGACGGGCGCGCGGAGATCTGGCGGGGCCTGCACGCGCTGCGGCGACTTTCTGCGCTGGACACTCAGCTGCAAGGCTTTTCGCTGGCCGACGGCAATTTACATGACCCTGCGGCGCTTACTGTCTGGTACGCCGATGGTCACGCAGACGTCATCGATCTGGACTGGCTCGAGCGGGCGACGGCAGATGGCGTCAGCGATGCGCAGTTGTTCGCCCTCGCCTGCCAGGGCCCATTGGCCGGCTTCGAGGCCACACAGCTCGCCGATCGACTGGCTGGGGAGTCGTGGCGCGGATGCGGTTCGGCCCTGCCGTGAGAATCC
>LBIU01000138.1 GCA_000987445.1 Candidatus Accumulibacter adiacens
TGCGCCAGCGCGAAGGCGGCCAGCGCCAGCAGCAGCGGCAGCAAGGGCAGTCGTCGCAGCCAGGGGTGCGAAGAATGCCAGGAATGCCCAGATCGCGCGGCGGGCGTTGCGTCAGCGGCTGGCCGTTGTGCAAAGCCGGTTTTCAGCGCCTGCGCCAGCGGCTGCATGCGGTTCAGGTAGGCCGGGTAGCTGGCGCCGGCCAGGCTGGCCAGGCAGCCGAGCGCCAGGAAAAGCAGTGCCGGAGCCGGCGCGGGAACGATCAGCGGTGCGCTGCTGGCGAAATAGCCACCGCCGAGATCGCCACCGAGGACCTGTGTGAAGGCGACGGCCAGGGCGTAGCCGAGGGCTAGCCCGAGCAGCGATCCGGGCACGCCGATCGCCACCCCTTCGAGCAGGACCTGCAACAGCCGCATGCGCGGCGAAAGACCGAGCACGCCGAGCAGGGCAAACTGCGTCGAGCGCTGGGCAACGGCGGTCAGCTGCGTGGCAAAGACCAGGAAGGCGCCGGTGAGCAGGGCGACCAGCGCCAGGACATTGAGATTGACGCGATAGGCCCGTGAGAGGTTGGAGACGCGGGCGCTGTCGTCGTCGGCGGCGCGCATCAGAAGTCCCGCCGGCAGCTGCTGTCTCCATGCCTGGCGCCAGCTTGCCCGGTCAGTATCCGGCGCCAGCCGCACGCGGCCCTCGCTGACCGCGTCGGTCGGGCCGAAGCGCGCCTGCACCCAGGCAATGTCGGCGACCAGCAGCAGGTCGTCAGGGCGCGCCGCCGGCAGGTCGCCGGCCAGCGTCACCGACCACTCCTGCTCGCCGCGCCGCAGCTGCAGCGTGCCGCCCGTGCGGGTGTCGGAGTCCTTGCCTTGGACAAGCTTGGCGAGTAGGGCCGGCGAGGCGTAGACGCCGCCGTCAAGGATGTTCGGCGCGGCGACCTGTTCATCCTGGCGCGGCAGCAGGTCGGGCGTCATCGCCGCGGCGCTGAAGACGTCGATACCGATCAGGCGGACCGGGGTCGACGCGTTGTCGATGCGCACGCGCGTTTCGATGACCGCGGCGACGATCAGCACCGCCGGGTCGCGGGCGATGGCGTTGATCGTCGCCAGCGGCACGCTGCCGGCGCTGTCGCGTGCGGCGATCACCGCGTCGGGGTCTCCCTGGACGCTCTTCATCGCCCGGGCGAAGTCGGCGAGCGCGGCGTCGTTGATCAGATGGATCGCGTAGCCGAGCGCGACGCCGAGTGCGATGGCCAGCATCGAGAGCAGGGTCGCGGCGCGCCGGGTCTTGAACTGGGCGTGGATTAGCCACCAGGAGAGCGTGCCCAGCCCATGCATCCTGCCCGCCGGTGGCGTCCTCATGCGCTCATGCCACTGCTCGCACGCATCCCAGCAGTCCGTCCGGGGTCAGCGTCAGGATGCGGTCGCAGGACTGCGCCACATGCTGTGAATGGGTGACCACCAGCGCGCTGGTCTGTTGCTCGCGGACGCGTTCGAGCAGCAGCGCCAGGACCTCGTCGGCGGTGCGTGGATCGAGGTTGCCGGTTGGTTCGTCGGCCAACAGCAGCGCCGGACGGTGTACCAGCGCGCGGGCGATGGCCACCCGCTGCAGCTCGCCGCCGGACAGCGACGCTGGCCAGCGCGCGGCGAAACCGGCCAGACCGACGCGTTCGAGCAGCGCCTGCGTGCGTGCGGCATGCTCGCTGGCGGGCACGCCGCAGAGCAGCAGTGGCACGCCGATGTTCTGCGCCACGGTCAGCGTCGGCAGGACATGAAAGGCCTGGAAGACGAAGCCGACGCTGCGTGCGCGCAAGGCGGCGCGCGCGGTCTCGTCGAGGGCGACGATGTCGAGGGCCTGCGGGCCGATGGCGATCGTGCCGCAGTCGGCGGTTTCGAGTCCGGCGATGCAGTTCAGCAGGGTGCTCTTGCCGACCCCCGACTCGCCGACCAGCGCGACGATTTCTCCGCCGCCGACGGCGAAGTCGAGGCCGCTGAACAGGGGCCGGTCGGCCCCGTCGTACCTTTTGGTGAGATCGCTGACGCGCAGCATCGATCAGCGGCCGGCCGGCGTTGTGACCGCGGGCGCCGTTTCGCCAGGCGGGGCTTGCGGCCGCAGCGCAAGGCTGTCGCGCGGGGGCTCGCGGGTCGCGCGGGTCTTGCTGGGGGGCTGGCGGCTCATGCAGCGCTCACGCTTGCTGCGCCGGCAGGTAGGACCAGTTGATCTTGCGGCGCGGGAGAAGGTAATCGAGTTCTTCTTCCGGACGCTCCTGCAGGCGCAAGGGCTGTTCGACGCTGAGCGCGCATTCATTGGTGCCACCGGCTCCGCCGGCTTCCTTCGCCAGGTCGACGATGATCGACTGCCGGCGCGGCACTTCCGGCGCATAGATCATTACCTTCGGCAACAGTGGCTTGTTGGCCGGTGCCGAGCCGACGACGGCGCCGATGCGACCGTCGCTGAGTCGGATGATCGAACCCGGCGGGTAAACCCCCATGGCGCGCACGAAAAGCTGCAGCAGGGCGCCGTCGAAGGCATTCTTCTCGCGCGTCCACAGGGTGGACAGCGCTTCGGACGGCGACATCGCCATGCGGTAGTCGATCGGGTTGACCAGGTTGTCGAAGCGGTTGGCAATGGCCACCATGCGCGCCGCGAGCGAGATCGCACTACCGCTCTGGCCGTCGGGAAAGCCGCTGCCATCATAGCGCTCGTGATGGTGCAGGATGGCGTCGAGCATCGGCGGCGAGAGACTGCCGGCACGCGCCGCTGCGGCGTGGCCATTCTGGCAGTGCGTCCGATAGAGGGCCTCCTCGTGGCGGTTACGTTCGGTGTTGCGCAGCAGCGAAGGATTGATCGTCAGCTTGCCGATGTCGTGCAACAGGGCGCCGATGCCGATCGCGCGCAGGGCCTGCTCCGGTAGCTCGGCCTGCTTGCCAAGCAGTAACGCCAGCGTCATCACCGACAGCGCGTGCGCGGCATGGCCGTCGTCGTGCGCCTTCTCGGCGATCAGCACGATGGCGCTGTCGGGGTCGGCGAGCAGCGCCGTGGTCGATTCTTCGCTGACGGCAGCCACCTGTCGGATCGACTCGCGCGGATTGCTGGTGAAGCCCTTGATGGCGCCGCCCACTGCCCGGGCAGCGCCAAGGTAGTGCTGCTGCGCCTTGTCGAGCCGTCCGCGGAGCTCGTTCATGACGCCGGCGCGCGATCGCTTCTCGGCCATTTTTGCGGCGCTCAGGGCGGCCAGTCGTGCGCCTTCTGAGGCGTCTCCGGCGTCTTCGGCGTCTTCGGTGTCGGCTGCCGGCCTGCTCGCGGTAGTGGCTTCGGGTGCCCCCTCGCCTGCCGGCAGCGGTGGCACGGTGCACCGCGTTGGGTCACAGAACAGCTGCGGCAGCTCCATCGCCGCGATCAGCCGTGCCTGTTCCTCATCGGCGATGACGAAGGAGTTGAACATGAACTGGTGCTCGATCCAGGGGATCGGCAGCCGGACATGCACCCCGGGACGCAGTTGCGTCACGTCGATGCAGATCTCGCCGGGGTGCGCAGTGGCGGCATCGGGGGCTGGCGGCATCTTTTCCTCTCGGGTGCGCGGTCTGTCGTTCGGGTGGCCGCCGGGTCGGCGGTCGCCTATTTGCCCGCCGTGCTGGCCCGCAAGCCGGTCAACACCTTTTGCCCGGCGCGGCCATCGGCGGTCATTCCCAGGCGTTGCTGCTCGATCTTGATCGCTTCGCGCGACTTGGCGCCGATCATCCCGTCGACTTCTCCGATCGGGTGTCCGCGGGCAAGCAGCAGGGTCTGCAACTCGCGGCGCTCCAGACGCGAGAGGCCGAGGTCATCGGTCGGCCAGGGGGTGACGAAGCCTTTGCCACCCTTTATCCGATCGGAGAGGTGGGCGATGGCCAGAGCGTAGCTTTCGGCCGCATTGTAGCCATAGATCACGTCGAAGTTGCGGAACACCAGGAAAGCCGGGCCTTCCGGGCCGGCCGGCAGGAGCAGTCCGGCGGCGGTATCGGCAGCGGCGATCGGCTGGCCGTCGGCACGGCGAACACCGCGTGCCGTCCAGTAGGACAGCGGGCGTTTGTCGCGGCGGCCGGAAATGCTGCTGTCGAAGCCGGCCGGCAGCAGGACCTCGTAGCCCCAGGGCTGGCCTTCGCGCCAGCCGCCCTTGTGCAGGAAGTTGGCGGTCGAGGCAAGTGCATCGGGGACGTTGCCCATCAGGTCGCGCTTGCCGTCACCGTTGCCATCGACCGCCAAGCGCAGGAAGGTCGACGGCATGAACTGGGTATGGCCAAAGGCGCCGGCCCAGGAGCCGACCAGCTGATCCGGTTCGATGTCGCCGGAGTCCAGGATCTTCAGCGCACTCAGGAATTCACCGCTGAAATACGACTGCCGGCGACCGAAGCAGGCCAGCGTGCCGAGCGAAGTGAGCAGCGGTCGGCTACCGAAGTTGCGTCCGTAGTTGCTCTCGACGCCCCATACGGCAACGATCGTCGCCGGATCGACCTGGTAGCGTTCGCTGGCCATGGCCAGGGTGTCGGACCATTTGGCGCGCATCTCGAGACCGTCGGCGACGCGTTCCTCGTCCACCAGGCCGGACAGGTAATCCCAGATTGGCGAGCGGAACTCGGGTTGGTAGTCGAGAAACTCGAGCACACTGAGGTCGGGCGACAAGCCGCTGGTCAGGCGGTCGAAGGACGCTGTCGAAATCCCTCGCTTTGACGAAGCAACGGCACGTAGGGTCTTCATGCACGAGCTGAAGCGATCGCTTGGGTCGGTTTCCGGGGCAGCGTAAGCGGCAACGGCGCTGGTCATCAGCGCCAGGGAAAAAGCGAGGCAGGTGATTTTCATGGCAGGTCTGGGTCAGTGAGAGCTGAAAGGTTGGCTGGCGACAGGCTGGCGCGCCTAGCGCGCTGTTGGCCAGGACGAGGCTTCCGGTCGCGCGTTCGGCAAGAGCAGCCGAAGTCGCGGCCGGTAACAAAGCTCAGGAGAGTTCAGCAAGGTTCGGGAAAATTCACAACTCGCCGGGAGCACGCGGGCGGCGCGAGGCGCGGTTCTGGGCGTCGTTCGCGCCCTGGTCGGGTTCGCTGCTGGCCTGGTATTCGGCCTCGCTGATCACTTCGCCCTCGATCACGCGTCCGCCCGAAGGCGGCGTCTGGTAGCCGCCTTGCCGGCCAGCCTGCTCCTGCATGCGTTGGTGCAGGTCGCGCAGTTCCTGGGGCAGGTGGCGAGTCTTCCACTTAAGGTAGGCGAAGATCAGCACCCCGACGACGAGCACGACGCCGAGCGCGAGGATCGAGAACATGAAAGCGACGACCAGAATCAGGATGCCAGCGGCGATTGTCAGCAGCTTGCCGAAGACGCTCGTCGGGGGGCCGGCCAAGGGCGCTCGGTAGGCGCCGGATTGTTGCTCATTGATTTTCATCGAAGTCCTTGTCGGTACGTTCCATGAGGAAGGGCTACATTGCCGCGCATTGTAAAGTGTCGCTGGCGTGGCGACCAGTCGCCAGTCCTGGGCCGAGTGGGGATGCCCCGGTGCGTCTGCAGTGCCGTCGGCTCGCGACGCCCGGCAAAAAAAAGGCCCGCCAGGGGGGCTGGTCGGGCCTGTGCTGCCGCCGCCGCGGCATTCCCAACGAGGGGAGGGGGAGGAGGAACACCTCGGCGACGGAAGAATAATATCGGCAGCCGTGCTCAGGGTCTGTGTGCTCTCTGTCTCACTGTGTGACGGCGTGTAAGAAGTCGCCTCGACTGCTCAAGTGATGTGCGGACCAAGAACTATAAGCCATTGTTATGAAAGAAACGTAACAACGTCTGTTGTTGCGTATGGGTATTTTCGCGGGACCAGGACTGCTGCGGGTCGGCGCCTAGATCCGGAAGGGATCGGCAAGGCCGTCAAAAAGGCGCTGCAGGACTTTCCGCTCCTTGCCATCGATCGAGTCCAGAAAGTCGCTGGCCGAGCCCATGCCGCGGAAAGCTTTGAAGCCCCGGTCCAGGAACTGGTGCAGGTCGCCAAGTCCGGCGACCTGCGCCGGGCGACGCATCATCTTGAGCAGACTGCTCAGCAGCGGCTTGGTGGTCAGCCTCTCGAGTGCTTCGCCGGTTTCGCGAATCAGGACGATCTGGCGCAGGCGCTCGGCGCGGCAGCCGACGGCACGGTAGGCCACGGCGTAGGCGCCTTCGTCGATCTGCTCGATGCGACCGGCGCGGCAGAGTTCGGCGACCATTGCCGAGTCGAGCTCTTCGGTCAAGGCGTCCAGTTCGACCGCCAGCGCGACGGTACGCAGCGCCGACGCCGGGAGCATCTTGATCAGCAGGGGCAGGATGCGCTCGACTTCCTCATCGCGGCTGCTGAAGTCCTTGGGTCCGTAGAGGTCGGAGATGAAGAATCGGGCGGCGGGTCCGAAGCGTGTGCTGGCGAGCAGTTCGGCATGGCTGTGGGCCAGCCGGCCGGCCTGCCATTCGCGCAGGTACAGGCGCGCGCGCGCGGCGGTCGGATCGAAGTTGGCTTGCTGGCGCAGCCGCTTCGCCGCTCGCAGGTGTCGGCGCAGCGCTTCGGCGTATTGTCGTTTCTGGAAGGCGGCAGTCGAATCGTCCATGGCGGAAATTATGCCCGGCTGCAGGGAGCATGTTTAGAGGGCTTCGCCTAACGAGCAGCGCGGGGGCAACATACACTTGCTCTGCAACCACGCTCAGCAAGGAGTCCTTGATGTCTCATCCCGAAACAGTGGCCGAGCGCTTGGCCAAGCCGAACGCCGAGCCGCTGGCCGCGCGCTTTGCCCTGCAGCAACGCGCGGCACGCGGCGATCCCAATCCGGAGCGCGCGCTGCGCGAACGGCGCCTGTTGGCTCTCGATCAGATGTTGCGCGACAACGCCGTGGCGATTGCCGAAGCGGTCAGTCGCGATTTCGGCCACCGTTCGCCCGCCGAAACGCGTTTGCTCGAGCTGTTCCCGAGTTACGAAGCGATTCGCCACGCCCGTCGGCATCTGCGCCGCTGGATGCGCCCGCAGCGGCGCTCGGTATCGCTGTGGTTCCAGCCGGGGCGGGCGGAAGTCCGCTATCAGCCGCTCGGCGCCGTAGGCATCATCGTCCCCTGGAACTACCCGGTTTTCCTGGCCGTGGCGCCGCTGGCAGCGGCGCTGGCTGCGGGCAACCGGGCGCTGCTCAAGATGTCCGAGATGTCGCCGCACACCGCCGCCCTGTTCGCCACGCTGGTCGCCAGGACTTTCGCCGCAGACGAGGTATCGGTGGTCGAAGGCGACGCCAGTGTCGCGCAGGCGTTTTCGCAACTGCCTTTCGATCATCTCTTGTTTACCGGTTCGACCGCCGTCGGTCGCCATGTCATGCGTGCCGCGGCCAACAACCTGACGCCGGTGACTCTGGAACTCGGTGGCAAGTCGCCGGCGATCATCGGCCCCGGACTGGCGGCAAACACGGGCTTCGCGCGCGCCGTCGAGCGCATCCTGATCGGCAAGTGCATGAATGCCGGCCAGACGTGCATCGCGCCGGACTACCTGTTGCTGCCCGCAGGCGACGAACAGGCGTTCATCGAGCATGCGCGTGCCGTTGTCGCCAGCGCTTACCCGCAGCTGGCGACGAACGGCGACTACTCGACGATCATCGATCCGCGCCACTACGCTCGCCTCTGTGCCTACGTTGAAGAGGCCCGGGCGAGCGGCGCGGAGATCGTCGAGCTGGCGCCCGGTGCAGTCGCCAATGCGGCGAAGCGGTGCCTGCCGCCGCTGGCGCTGCTCGGGGTCAAGGACGAACAGCCGGTGATGCAGGAGGAGATCTTCGGGCCGCTGTTGCCGATCCGGCCGTACCGGCAGCTCGACGAGGCGATTGCCTTCGTGAACGGCCGGCCGCGGCCGCTGGCGCTCTACTACTTCGACAACGACCGCGAGCGTATCGAGCGTGTGCTCAATGAAACCGTTTCCGGTGGCGTGACGATCAACGATACCATTCTACACATCGCTCAGGACGACCTGCCTTTCGGCGGCGTCGGCCCCAGCGGTATGGGTTGCTATCACGGTTTCGAGGGCTTTGAGACCTTTTCGGCGAAGAAGGGCGTCTTCCGGCAGTCGCGGTTGTCCGCCATCGGCCTCTTCAAGCCGCCCTACGGCCGGCTGTTCAAGCTCTTGACGCGGATCCTCATGCGATGAAATTCGGCCGTCGACAGTTTCTCCAGACCGGCCTCGCCGGCAGCCTGCTGCTGTC
>LBIU01000014.1 GCA_000987445.1 Candidatus Accumulibacter adiacens
CAGACCAACTTCCAGGCCGGGACACGGTCAATAGGGGGTGGCAAAGCGCCCGCAAAGGCCCTCTGGCGCCGCAAAAATTGCACGATACAAAAACGTGTTTTACAATGCGGGAAAAATGCATTGCTGCGCTGCGGTACTTTGTAGTGACGCAAGCGTTTACCCTCCGTGCTGACGTCCGCTTGGGCGTGCAGGCAAACTATTCACTTCACGATTCTGCAGACCAGGAGACAAGTTCATGGCAGCTCTGCCCGAAAACGCGCTGTCGGCCGGCATCACCGATGCCGATCCGCAAGAGACACAGGAATGGCAAGACGCATTGAGCGGTGTGATCGATCGGGAAGGCGCCCAGCGTGCCCACTATCTGATCGATGGCCTGATTTCCCAGGCGCGCCAGGAGGGGATCGATATTCCCTACAGCGCCACGACCGAGTACATCAACACCATCCCGGTCGATCAGCAGCCCAAGTATCCCGGTAATGCCGATCTGGAAATCAGGATTCACAATTACATCCGCTGGAATTCAATGGCGATGGTTGTGCGTGCCAACAAGGACAGCAATGTCGGCGGCCATATCGCCTCCTTTGCCTCGGCGGCTGCGCTTTACGATGTCGGCTTTTCGTGGTTCTGGCACGCGCCTTCCGAGCAGCACGGCGGCGATCTGATTTTCTTCCAGGGGCACTCGGTACCGGGCGTCTATGCGCGCGCGCATCTTCTCGGGCGCCTGACCGACGAGCAGATGGACTGCTTCCGGCAGGAAGTCGATGGCAAGGGCGTTTCGTCCTACCCGCACCCCTGGCTGATGCCTGACTTCTGGCAGTTTCCGACCGTTTCGATGGGTCTCGGTCCGATCCAGGCGATCTACCAGGCGCGTTTCATGAAGTACCTCGACAGCCGCGGCTTCATCCAGGCCGGTGACCGCAAGGTCTGGGCTTTCCTGGGCGACGGCGAGACCGACGAGGTCGAGTCGCTGGGCGCCATCGGCATGGCCGCACGCGAGAAGCTCGACAACCTGATCTTCGTCATCAACTGCAACCTGCAGCGTCTCGACGGGCCGGTACGCGGCAACGGCAAGATCATCCAGGAACTCGAAGGCACTTTCCGTGGCGCCGGCTGGAATGTCATCAAACTGGTCTGGGGAACGCAATGGGACACGCTCCTGCTGCGCGACAAGAAGGGCATCCTCAAACAGCGCATGATGGATGCCGTCGACGGCGAGTACCAGACCTTCAAGGCCAAGGACGGCGCTTACGTCCGCGAGCACTTCTTCAACACCCCGGAACTCAAGGAACTGGTCGCCGACTGGACCGACGAGCAGGTCTGGGCGCTGAACCGCGGCGGCCACGATATCTTCAAGATCTTCAGCGCCTACAAGGCGGCTGTCGAACACCCGGGTCAGCCGACGCTGATCCTGGCCAAGACCATCAAGGGTTTCGGCATGGGTCAGGCCGGCGAGGCGATGAACATCTCGCACCAGCAGAAGAAGCTCGATTACGACGCCATCAAGCGCTTCCGTGACCGCTTCAACCTGCCGGTCGCCGACGATCAGCTCAAGGAATTGCCCTACCTGAAGTTCGAAGAGGGCTCACCCGAGTTGACCTATATGCGGCAGCGGCGCATGGACCTCGGCGGCTACCTGCCGCAACGCCGGCGCAGTGCAGCGGCGCTGGACATTCCCGAGCTCTCGGCCTTCGACGCGCTGCTCAAGGCTTCGGGCGAGGGGCGTGAAGTGTCCACCACCATGTCCATCGTCCGCTTTCTGAACATCCTGCTCAAGGACAAGAAGATCGGTCGTCACGTGGTCCCGATCGTCCCCGACGAATCGCGCACCTTCGGCATGGAAGGGCTCTTCCGGCAGATCGGCATCTGGAATCAGCAAGGCCAGAAATACGTTCCCGAAGACCATGACCAGCTGATGTTCTACAAGGAGTCGATCGACGGCCAGGTGCTGCAGGAAGGAATCAACGAAGCCGGCGCGATGAGCGACTGGATCGCCGCGGCTACCGCCTACTCGGTGCATGGCGTGCAGATGATTCCCTTCTACATCTGCTATTCGATGTTCGGTTTCCAGCGCGTCATGGACCTCTGCTGGGCGGCTGGCGACCAGCGCGCGCGCGGTTTCCTGATCGGTGGCACGGCCGGCCGGACGACGCTGAATGGCGAAGGCCTGCAGCACGAAGATGGACATTCGCTGATTCTCTCCGGCTTGATCCCGAACTGCATCAGCTACGATCCGACCTTTTCCTTCGAGGTCGCGGTGGTGATGCGCGAAGGCATGCGCCGGATGTACCAGGAACAGGAGGATGTCTTCTATTACATCACCGTGATGAACGAGAACTATGAGCATCCGGAAATGCCGGCAGGCGCCGAGGCCGACATCCTCAAGGGCATGTATCTGCTGCGCCGCGGCGCGTCCTCGGACAGCAAGCCGGCGACGCCACGCGTGCAGTTGCTGGGTTCGGGGACCATTTTCCGCGAAGTCATTGCCGCCGCCGAGCTGCTCAAGAACGACTGGGGAGTCGATGCCGACCTCTGGGGTTGTCCGGGCTTTGGCGAACTGGCGCGTGAGGGCAATGACGTGCAGCGCTGGAACATGCTCAACCCGACCGAAAAGCAGCGCCTGTCGCACGTCGAGAAATGTATCGGCGAGACCCGCGGTCCGGTCATCGCGGCGACCGACTACGTGCGCATGTACGCCGAGCAGATTCGGCCCTTCATCAACCGTCGCTACGTGACGCTGGGTACCGACGGCTTCGGCCGCTCGGACACGCGCGAGCAGCTGCGCCACTTCTTTGAAGTCGATCGCCGCTGGGTCACCATTGCTGCGCTGAAAGCGCTTGCCGACGAGGGGGCGATAGAGCGGGAAACCGTTGCCACGGCCATTGCCCGCTACGGCATTGACGTGAACAAACCCAACCCGATGACGGTTTAAGGGAGCCCTCTGATGAGTCAAATGATCGAAGTAAAAGTCCCTGATATCGGTGATTACACCGACGTGCCGGTGATCGACGTCTGCGTCAAGGCCGGCGATGTCGTCAAGGTCGATGACGCCCTGGTGACCCTCGAATCCGACAAGGCGACGATGGACGTGCCGTCTTCGGTGGCCGGGGTGGTCAAGGAAGTACGGGTCAAGCTGGGCGACAAGATTTCTGAAGGCGCGGTGGTTGTCGTTATCGAGGCGGTCGAAGAAAGCGCCGTCGCTGCGCCGGCGGCTGCTCCGGCCGCTACGGCCACGCCTCCTGCTGCCGCTGCACCCGCCGCGGCTCAGGCAGCCGCTCCCGCGGGCGGCACGACCGTCGAAGTCACCGTGCCCGATATCGGCGACTACAGCGATGTGCCGGTGATCGACATCTGCGTCAAAGTCGGTGACACGGTCAAGGTCGACGATGCGCTGGTGACACTGGAGTCGGACAAGGCGACCATGGATGTGCCGTCATCGGCGGCTGGCGTGGTCAAGGAGATCAAGGTCAAGCTGGGCGACAAGATTTCCGCAGGTGCGGTGGTCGTCGTTCTCGACAGCGCCGGAGGTACGTCGACGGCTGTCACGGCGGCCGCTCCGGCGGCTCCTCCCGCGAGTGCCCCGGCTGCGGCTGCTGCCGTCGCGCCGCCGGTCGCTGGTCTGGCCCTCGGCGCCAGGACGCACGCCAGTCCTTCGGTGCGCCTGCTGGCCCGTGAACTCGGCGTCGACCTGTCCAAGGTCACGCCGACTGGTCCCAAGTCACGGATCCTCAAGGAAGACGTCACCGGCTATGTCAAGGGCGTGATGAGCGCCGGTCCGGCAGCGGCAGCCGCTGGCGCTTCGCTCGGCGGCGCGCTCGACCTGCTGCCGTGGCCGAAAGTCGACTTCGCCAAATTCGGTGCCGTCGAAGTCAAACCCTTGTCGCGGATAGCGAAGATCTCGGCGCAGAATCTGGCACGCAACTGGGTGATGATTCCGGCCGTGACCTATCACGAAGACGCCGACATCACCGAGCTCGAAGCTTTTCGGGTGGCGATGAACAAGGAGAACGAGAAGTCAGGGACCAAGATCACCATGCTCGCCTTCCTGATCAAGGCCAGCGTCATGGCGCTCAAGAAATTCCCGGCGTTCAACAGTTCGCTCGACGTCCAGAATGGCGAAATGAACCTGGTAATGAAGCAGTATTTCAATATTGCTTTCGCCGCCGACACGCCGAACGGTCTGGTCGTGCCGGTGATCAAGAACGCCGATCAGAAATCGGTGACGCAGATCGTCGTCGAAAGCGGCGAACTGGCGAGGAAGGCGCGCGACGGCAAGCTTGGTCCGGCCGACATGTCCGGTGCCTGCTTCACCATCTCCAGCCTGGGTGGTATCGGCGGCACCTACTTCTCGCCGATCGTCAATGCGCCCGAAGTGGCCATCCTGGGGGTCAACAAGTCGGTGATGAAGCCGGTCTGGAATGGTCGCGAGTTCGAACCGCGGCTGATCCTGCCCTTGTCGCTGACTGCCGACCACCGTGTCATCGACGGCGCCCTGGCCACCCGTTTCAACGTCTACCTTGCCCAGTTGCTCGCCGACATGCGACGCGTGCTGCTTTGATCGGGAGGAGATCATGAGCCAGATCATTGAAGCAAAAGTGCCCGACATCGGCGACTATCGCGACGTACCGGTGATCGACATCTGTGTGGCCGTCGGCGATCGCATCAAGATCGATGACGCGCTGGTCACCCTCGAATCCGACAAGGCGACGATGGACGTGCCGAGCAGCGTCGCCGGTGTCGTCAAGGACGTGAAAGTCAAGCTCGGCGACAAGGTCTCGGAAGGGGCCGTCGTGGTGCTGATCGAGGCCAGCGACGCACCGGCCGCGACGGCACCGGCCGCGGCGGCAACGGCAAGTGCTGCGCCGGCACCGCAGGCCGCAGCGGCGATCAGCGGCAGTGCCGACATCGAGTGCGAAATGCTGGTTGTCGGTGCCGGACCCGGCGGCTATTCAGCGGCTTTCCGTAGCGCCGACCTGGGCATGAAGACGGTCCTCGTCGAGCGTTACGCAACGCTCGGCGGCGTCTGTCTGAACGTCGGCTGCATTCCCTCGAAGGCACTGCTGCATATCTCGGGGGTGATGGAAGAGGCGGAGCACATGGCCGATTGCGGGGTCAGTTTCGCCGCCCCGACGATTGACCTCGACAAGCTGCGGGCGCACAAGGACAAGGTCGTCGGCAAGCTGACCGGCGGTCTCGCGGGCATGGCCAAGGGCCGCAAGGTCGAAGTCGTGCAGGGCGTCGGGCAGTTTCTCGACCCCAATCACGTCGAAGTGACGCTTGCCGACGGTGGCAAGAAAATCGTCAGGTTCCAGAAAGCGATCATTGCCGCCGGCTCGCAAGCCGTGGTGCTGCCCTTCATGCCCAATGACGACCCGCGCGTCGTGGACTCGACCGGTGCCCTCGAATTGCGCCAGATACCCAAGCGCATGCTGGTCATCGGCGGCGGTATCATCGGCCTCGAAATGGCCAGCGTCTACTCGGCGCTCGGCTCACGGATCACGGTGGTCGAGCTTGGAGCGGTGCTGATGCCCGGCGCGGACCGGGATCTGGTCAAGGTCTGGGAGAAGAAGAATGCGCACCGCTTCGATCGTATCCTGCTCAACACCGGCGTCGTCGCCTCGACGGCGAGCAGCAGTGGCATCGAAGTCACCTACAGCAACGACGAGAAGGAAAGCTTCGATCTGGTACTGGTCGCTGTAGGTCGCTCGCCGAACGGCAGGAAGCTGGCGGCCGAGAAGGCGGGCGTTGCGGTCAGCGACCGCGGCTTCATTGCGGTCGATACGCAACAGCGTACCAACGTGCCGCACATCTTCGCCGTCGGCGACATCGTCGGGCAGCCGATGCTGGCGCATAAGGGTGTGCATGAGGCGCACGTTGCCGCCGAAGCTGCGAACGGCAGCAAGCGCTGTTTTGACGCCCTGCAGATCCCGTCGGTTGCCTACACCGACCCGGAAATTGCCTGGGCCGGCAAGACCGAGGAGCAGTGCCGAGCCGAAGGCCTCAAGTATGGCAAGAGCGTCTTCCCCTGGGCGGCATCGGGCCGTGCGCTGGCCAACGGTCGCGAGGAGGGCTTCACCAAGCTGATCTTCGATGAAGAGACCCACCGTATCATCGGCGGCAGCATCGTTGGCACCGAAGCCGGCGACCTGATCGGTGAAGTCTGCCTGGCGATCGAAATGGGCTGCGACGCCGCCGACATCGGCCACACCATTCATCCGCACCCGACACTGGGTGAATCGGTGGGCATGGCGGCCGAAGTCTACGAAGGCGTGTGTACCGACCTGCCGGCGATGAAGAAGAAGTAACGGGGCTCCCTTCAGCCCACCAAGGACGCCGTCGCACTTGAAGTGCGACGGCGTTTTCCATTGCGGGCCATGGATTGGGCGCTGGCGACGGTTGCGGCCGGCCGCAAAGTGAACATTCCTCGATTGCCGCAAGCTACGGCTATAATGCCGGACTCTGCTACTTTTTTTTTCAGGATCGAAATGCGCCTACTCAAACTTCTCCCGTCTGCGGTGGCAATCGTTCTTGCTACCCCTCTTGCTTTTTCGGTGACGGCGGCACCGATACAAATCGACCTCTCGCATCGTCTCGATGAAGAACGTGGCGAACGGCTCGAGAAATTCGTCGCGCGCTTCAATGAGCGGCAGAAGGATTACCAGCTCAACGTCGTGCGCCGCGTTGACGGTGACGCGCCGAAACACCTCAATCTGGTCACCCGTGAAGAACAGGCAAAATTCCAGAGCAGCAAGGAGGACTTCAAGCCGTTGTACCTGGTGATGAAGCAGGCCAAACAGCCTTTCGACAGCCGCAAGCTGTCGCCTGAGCTGAAGGTCGGCCTCGACGACGCGAAAGGCAATCTGTTCGCCCTGCCGGTGGCCTTGTCCACGCCGGTTCTCTACATCAACAAGGAAGCTTTCCGCAAGGCCGGCCTGGACCCGGAAAACCCGCCCAAGACCTGGGCGGCGGCACAGAAAGCCGCCGACAAGCTCTTCGATTCCGGCAGCGCCTGCCCCTACACCACCTCCTGGCCGGCCTGGGTGCATATCGACAATCTGAGCGCCTGGAACGGTGGCGAAATCTCGGATGCCAAGGGCAAACTGGACTTCAATGGCCTGGTTCAGGTCAAGCACACGGCGATGCTGACGACCTGGTCGAAAGCAAAATTCTTTGCCTATTTCGGTCGTCGCGACGAGGCCGATCGGCGCTTTGCGGCGGGCGAGTGCGGCATGCTCACCAGTACTTCGTCCCTGTACGGTACGCTGCGCGACGGCCGCAAGGTCGAAACCGGTGTTTCGGCGCTGCCCTATCACGACGATGTGCAAGGCTCGCCACAGCAGACCCTGGCCGACGGCGCTTCGCTGTGGGTCGGGGGCGGCAAGAAGGCTGACGAATACAAGGGCGTGGCGCTCTTTGTCAGCTTCCTGATGGAACCTGATCTGCAAGTCGAGCTGACCGCGCTGGAAGGATTCCTGCCGATGACCGCGGTGGCCCGCGCCGCAGCCAATAGCCAGCTGTTGCGCGCCGACGTGGCCAGTCTCGATGTCGCCTACCTGCAGTTGCAGGGTAAGGGCTCATTGCGCCCGCTGCGGGTTTCGCAGATCGAGCCGGTGCGGATCATCGTCGAGGAAGAGCTCGAAGCGGCCTGGGCCGGCCAAAAACCGGCCAAGGAGGCCCTCGATGACGCCGTCGAGCGTGGCAACGAGGCCTTGCCGGCGGCGCTCAAGGCGCAAGTGTTGAAATGATTCGTCCGCGGCTCGGCTGGTCCCTGCCGCGCGTCTTCGCGCACCGCTGCGGCGGTGCGCTGGCCCCGGAGAACACTCTCGCCGGCCTGCGTATCGCGGCTCGCATGGGCGTACGGGCAGTCGAGTTCGATGTCATGCTGTCGGCCGATGGCTCGCCGTGGCTCCTGCACGACGACCGCCTCGAGCGCACCAGCAGCGGCCGCGGGCGGGTCTGCGAGACGCAAGATGCGCGCTTGCGGACGCTCGAGGTGGGCGCTCATCAGCACCGGGCTTTCCTTGGCGAAGCGATCCCCACTTTCGAGTCGGCGGCCTTGCTCTGTCGGCAGCTGGGGCTGATGGCCAACGTCGAAATCAAACCCGCAGCCGGTTTTGAGGCGCTGACCGGCGAGGTCGTTGCCCGGCAGATCCGCGAGCTCTGGATGGGCGCCGAATGGCCACTGGTTTCCTCGTTCTCGGAAGAAGCGCTGCTGGCGGCACGCGCGACGGCGCCCGAACTGCCGCTCGGAGTGCTCTACGAAACGCCGCCGCAGGATTGGCTGACGCGCATCAATCGAATCGCCGCGCTGAGCCTGCATTGTGACGCCGAGCGCCTTGACGACAGCGTGCTCGGTAGCGCTCGCGCCAACGGCATTCCGGTGCTCTGCTACACGGTCAATGAGCCTCTGGCCGCCGAAGCGCTTTTCCGACGCGGGGTGATGGCCGTGTTCAGCGACCGCATCGACTGCGTGCGCGGCAGCTGAGCCGGGCTGCGCCGGCCGATTGGCAGGCATTCACCGGTCGTGGTTGCGCCTTTCACGTTAGAATCGCAGCTTTTTGGACGACCCCGTGCGGGTATGGACGACGATGAAAAGCACCACCATGAGCAGCGCCGAGATTCGCGAAAAATTCCTCAGGTTCTTTGAGTCCAAAGGCCATCAGATCGTCGAGTCGAGCTCGCTGGTACCGCAGGCCGACCCGACGCTGTTGTTCACCAACGCCGGCATGAACCAGTTCAAGGATGTCTTTCTCGGTTTCGACAAGCGCCCCTACCAGCGGGCGACGACATCGCAGAAGTGCGTTCGCGCCGGCGGCAAGCACAACGATCTCGAAAATGTCGGCTATACCGCGCGTCACCATACCTTTTTCGAAATGCTCGGCAACTTCTCATTCGGCGATTACTTCAAGCGCGACGCCATCCACTACGCCTGGGAATTGCTCGTCGAGGTCTATGGCCTGCCCGCCGATCGACTGTGGGTGACCGTCTATGCCGAGGACGACGAAGCTTACGAAATCTGGACCAGGGAAATCGGCGTGCCCGCCGAGCGCGTCATTCGCATCGGCGACAACAAGGGCGCGCGCTACGCTTCCGACAACTTCTGGATGATGGGCGACACCGGTCCCTGTGGTCCGTGCTCCGAGATTTTCTATGATCACGGCGCAGAGGTTCCCGGCGGCCCGCCGGGTTCCCCCGACGAAGAGGGCGACCGTTACATCGAAATCTGGAACAACGTCTTCATGCAGTTCAACCGCGACGAGGCCGGCGTCATGCACCCGCTTCCGAAGCCCTCGGTCGATACCGGCATGGGGCTCGAACGGACGGCAGCGGTGCTGCAGCACGTGCACAGCAACTACGAGATCGACCTCTTTGTCCGCCTGATCGCTGCCGCGGCCCGCGAAACCTCGTCTGCCGATATGGAAAGCCCGTCGCTGCGGGTACTCGCCGACCACATTCGCGCCTGTTCATTTCTCCTCGCCGACGGCGTCATTCCGGGTAATGAGGGGCGTGGCTACGTGCTGCG
Source organism: Candidatus Accumulibacter adiacens (assembly GCA_000987445.1). GTDB lineage: Bacteria > Pseudomonadota > Gammaproteobacteria > Burkholderiales > Rhodocyclaceae > Accumulibacter > Accumulibacter adiacens. The sequence continues at coordinate 9,521 of LBIU01000014.1, forward strand.
GCGAATCATCCGGCGGGCCATCCGGCATGGCTACAAGCTTGGTGCGCGCGCGGCTTTCTTCCACCGCATGCTGCCCGACCTGGTTGCCGAAATGGGCGCTGCTTACCCCGAACTGGTGGCTAGCCAGGCGCGTGTCAGCGAAGTCCTGCGCCAGGAAGAGGTGCGTTTTTTCGAGACCATCGAACATGGCATGAGTCTCCTCGAGAGTGAGCTCGCGGCCCTGCCCGGCGACGGCGTCTTCAGTGGCAGCACCGCTTTCAAGCTGCACGATACCTTCGGCTTTCCTCTCGATCTGACTGCCGACGTCTGTCGTGAGCGCGGCGTCAGTGTCGACGTCGCCGCCTTCGATGCGGCGATGGCCCAGCAGAAGGAGCAGGCCCGCGCCGCAGGCAAGTTCAGGATGGCAGCGGCACTCGAATACAGCGGTCCGGAGACGGCCTTTCACGGTTATGACGCGCTCGACTTCAACGGCCAGGTGCTGGCGTTGTACCGGGATGGCAGCCCGGTCGATCAACTCAGGGAAGGCGAACTGGGCGTCGTCGTCCTCGACGAGACGCCCTTCTACGCCGAATCGGGTGGTCAGGTTGGTGACCGTGGCGTGCTGCAGGGTGCGCAGGGAATTTTCGCCGTCGAGGATACGCAGAAGATTCAGGCAGCCGTTTTTGGTCACCAGGGCGTCGTGCGCACCGGCGTCGTCGCCGTCGGCGACAAGGTCGCTGCCCGTGTCGACGTCGTTGCGCGCGCACGCACCGTGCGCAATCACTCGGCGACGCACCTGATGCACAAGGCCTTGCGCGAAGTGCTCGGCGGGCACGTACAGCAGAAGGGTTCGCTGGTCGACCCGGAGAAGACCCGTTTCGATTTCGCGCACAATGCGCCGCTGAGCGGCGACGAGATCCGCCGCGTCGAGCGTCTCGTCAATGACGAGATTCTCGCCAACGCTGCCGCCGAGGCGCGCATCATGGCCATCGACGAGGCTCGCAAGTCGGGCGCGATGATGCTCTTCGGCGAGAAGTACGGTGATCAGGTGCGTGTGCAGACCATCGGCTCGTCGATCGAGTTCTGTGGCGGCGTGCATGTGCGCCGCACCGGCGATATCGGGCTGTTCAAGATCATCTCCGAGACCGGCGTCGCGGCCGGCGTCAGGCGTGTCGAGGCGGTCACTGGTGACGTCGCACTGGCGTTGGTGCAAGATCAGCAGGCCATGCTTGCGGAGGCGGCCGCGGCTTTCAAGGCGCCGCTCGCCGAGGTGCCGGCCAAGCTTGCACAGGTGCTTGACAACGTGCGTTCGCTGGAAAGGGAACTGGCGCGCCTGAAGGCGAAGCTGGCGTCCGCGCAGGGCGACGACATGCTCGCGCAGGCGGTCGACGTCAAGGGGGTCAAGGTTCTCGCCGCGCTGATGGAAGGCGCCGACGTCAACGCCCTGCGCTCGGCGGTCGACAAGCTGCGCGACAAGCTCAAGAGCGCCGCCGTCGTCGTCGCGTCGACCAGCGAAGGCAAGGTGACCCTGATCGCCGGGATCACCGCCGATTTGACCGGCAAGCTCAAGGCCGGAGAGCTGGTGAATATGGTCGCTCGTCAGGTCGGTGGCAAAGGCGGTGGTCGCCCGGAGATGGCGCAAGCGGGCGGAAACGAACCCGAAAAACTGCCGGCCGCCCTGGCTTCGGTCGCGGGCTGGGTGGAACAGCGCCTGTGATACATCCGCTGTAGGGATGCAGCGACTTGCAGTGACACCGGAACGATATGACCACGACCATGCAGCACTTCGCCAGTGACAATTACGCCGGCATTTGTCCGGAGGCCCTGGCCGCCTTGCTGGCGGCCAACGACGGCCACGTCCGCTCGTACGGCGATGATCAGTGGACGCTGCGCGCTGCCGACCGCTTGCGGGAAGTCTTCGAGACCGAGTGCGACGTGTACTTCGTCTTCAACGGGACGGCCGCCAATTCGCTGGCGCTCGCCGCGCTCTGCCAGTCCTATCACAGCGTCATTTGCCACCAGCTGGCACATGTCGAGACCGACGAATGCGGAGCTCCCGAGTTCTTTTCGAACGGCGCCAAGCTGCTCGCGCTCGCCGGCGATGAGGGCAAGCTGACGCCGGCGGTGATCGAAGAAGCGGTGATCAGGCGCAGCGACATCCATTATCCCAAGCCGAAAGTCGTGACCCTGACTCAGGCCAGCGAAGTCGGCACCGTCTACCGCCCGGACGAACTGCGCGCCATCACCGCGACGGCACGCGAGCTGGGTTTGCGCGTGCATATGGATGGCGCGCGCTTTGCCAATGCCGTCGCCGGCCTTGGCGTCACGCCAGCCGACCTGACCTGGCGCGCCGGTGTCGACGTGCTCTGCTTTGGCGGCACCAAGATGGGACTGCCGGTTGGCGAAGCGGTCGTCTTCTTCGATCGCCGTCTGGCCGAGGATTTTGCCTACCGCTGCAAACAGGCCGGCCAATTGGCGTCGAAGATGCGCTTCCTGTCTGCGCCATGGCTCGGGATTCTCGAAAACGACCACTGGTTGCGCCATGCCGCGCACGCTAACGCGATGGCGCGGCGGCTGGCGCGTGGCCTGGCGGAAATCGCCGCTCTGCCGACGCTGTTTCCGGTCGACGCCAACGGCGTTTTCGTGCATCTGCCGAGCGATGTCGAGCGCGGCCTGCGCGCGCGCGGCTGGCTCTTCTATACCTTCATCGGCGCGGGTGGTGCACGTCTGATGTGCGGTTGGGATACCGCGCCGGAGACGGTGGATCGCTTTCTCGACGACGTCCGCGCCTTGTCGACACGATCGGCAAGCGCGTGAGCGACGCCTGGCGATTCTGCCCTCGCTGTGCCGCTCGCCTGGAGGCCAGCGACGAGGGCGGTCTGTCACGGCTTGCGTGCACTGCCGGCTGCGGCTTCGTGCATTGGGACAACCCGGCGCCGGTGCTGGCGGCTCTGGTCGAGTATCAGGGGCGCATCGTGCTGGCGCGCAACCGGGCCTGGGCGGCAGGGGCATTCGGGCTGATCACCGGTTTTCTCGAGCGGGGCGAAGACCCGGCAGCCGGTATTGCGCGCGAGGTCAAGGAAGAACTCGGACTGGACGCTCTAGCGACGACGCTGATCGGCGTCTATCCCTTCGCCCGCAAGCACGAAGTGATCATTGCCTACCATGTCCTCGGCCACGGCGAGATCGCCCTCAACGAGGAGCTCGCCGAGTTTCGGCTGATCGCCCCGGAAAGGCTCAAGCCCTGGGATTTCGGGACCGGCTTCGCGGTCAGCGACTGGCTGGCGCGACGCGGCGCTTGACAGGGAGTCAGTCCTCGCTACTGTTCAACCAGCTCAGCGCTGCGCTCAGGCCGGTGTTGAGGGTCTGACGGTCGAAGTTGCCGGGTAGCCTGGACAACAGGCGGTCGCAGCAGGCGGCGTCGTCGTTGTCGAAGCACTCGAGCAGTGCCAGGATGGTTCCCAGCGGTCCTTCGTGCGCACGCAGCGCCTTGCCGACCTCGCGCTCGACGGCGATCTGTTCGAGAATTTCCTCAATGGGCAGGCCGAGCGCTGCCGGCATCATCGACAGGATGCCGGTGATGAATGCCAGGTCGGCCAGCTGGTGGTCTTTGGGCTTGCCGACGGCGATCAGCAACTCCATCATTCGTCCGCGCAGGGCGGCGACTTGCAGCAGGGGCGAACGGGTCGGGTCGACAGAGTCGTCGTTGCCGGGTGCCAGTAGCAGCAGCGATAGCCAGCGCTGCAATTGGCGCCTGCCGAGCAGAGTGATCGCGTGGCGCAGCGAGGTGACCGGTTGGGTGGAGCGGTTGCCAAGGCGCCCGACGGAGTTGACGATGCGCAGCAGGTTGAGCGTCAGCGCCGGCTCGTGCTTGAAGGCATCCTCGATCACCGCCGTGTCGACGTCGCGACCGACCAGGTTGCACAGGCGGATCAGCGTGGCATGTGCCGCCGAGAGGCGGCGGCCGCTGACGATTTCGGCCTGCGCAAAGTAGCGGCCCTGGAAAAGGGCGAAGCCGAGGTCGCGACAGCGCTCCATTTGCGGGTGGCTATCGACGCCCTGCGCCAGAAGCTTGATTGGCAGCTGGCGCAGCGAACCCGCCAGTTCTTCAAGGCCGAGCTGGTCAGCATGGCGCAGGTCAATCTTGATCACGGAAAGCAGCGGCAGCAGCGGCCGGCTGCGGTCGTCGATTCCCCGGTAGTTGCTCAGTGCCAGAGAGTAGCCGCGCTCGCGCAGGGCGCGACAGCGCACCAGGGTCACCTGCTCAGGTACGCCATCGAGCAGCAATTCGAGCACGACTCCCTGCGGTGGCAGCAGTTCGATCGCTTCCTGCTGCAGGAAATTGCTGTCCACGCCGAGGTAGGCGCAGGTTTGGCCCAGGGCGCTGTACATGCCGAGTTCCGAATAGGCCGCACAGAGTGGGGCGCCGGCGCCGCGGTAGCCGGCGTCATCGTCATCGACCTCCTGGCCGCTGTGGAACGACAACTGGTAGCCGGCAAGCTCCTGTCGGCGGTTGAGGATCGGCTGCCGGAAGAGGAATGCGTTTTGCAGGAATTGATCACTCATCGGAGATGTGCTTCTGGGCTACGCATTCCAGTGTCTCGCTGCTCTCGGTGCCCCATCTTAGCATTTCCTCGCGTCGCAGCGCTCGAGCGGGGTTCTCAGAAGGGCAGTGCCAGGCCCGGGCGCGCGGCAAGGATGACGCGGCGGAAATCCGCCTGGATGCGCTCGAGTGCCGCCGGATCGTCGGCTTCAAAGCGCAGCACGACCACCGGCGTGGTGTTCGACGGCCGCGCCAGACCGAAACCGTCGGCGTATTCGACGCGCAGGCCGTCGATGGTGATGATCTCGCGGGCGTCCGTAAAGCGGGCGTCGCGGCGTAGTTCGTCGATCAGCGCCAGCGGTTCGCCTTCCTGCATGCCGATGTTGAGTTCCGGCGTCGAACTGCTGTCCGGCAGGGCCGTAAGCAGCGCGTTGGCGGCCTCGAGGTCGCGGCTGCGCGAGAGAATTTCGAGCAGCCGGGCGGCCGCGTAGAGACCGTCATCGAAACCGAACCAGCGTTCCTTGAAGAATACGTGCCCACTCATTTCACCTGCCAGTGGCGCACCGGTTTCCTTCAGCTTGGCCTTGACCAGTGCGTGCCCGGTCTTCCACATCAGCGGTTCGCCGCCATGGTCGCGAATCCACGGTGCCAGCTGGCGGGTGCACTTGACGTCGTAAATGATCTGCTGCCCCGGGCAGCGGCCGAGGACGTCGGCGGCAAAGAGCATCAGCTGACGATCCGGGTAGATAATCTGGCCGTCCTTGGTGACCACGCCGAGGCGGTCGCCGTCGCCATCAAAGGCCAGGCCGAGTTCGGCGTCGGTGTCGCGCAGGGCACGGATCACGTCCTGAAGATTCTCGGGTTTCGAGGGATCGGGATGGTGATTCGGGAAGTGGCCGTCGACTTCGCAGAAAAGTTCGACCAGCTCGCAGCCGAGTGCGCGGAACAGTTGACCGGCGATCACGCCGGCGACGCCGTTGCCGCAGTCGACGACGATCTTCATCGGTCGTGCCAGGCGGACATCGGCGACGATGCGCGCCAGATATGCCGGCAGGACGTCGGCGCAGCTGGCCTGTCCGACGCCATGGCGCAGCTCGCCGGCGTCGACGCGCCGCCGGATGCTCTGGATCGTTTCGCCGGCCAGGGTCTCGCCGCCAACCACCATCTTCAGACCGTTGTAGTCGGGCGGATTGTGGCTGCCGGTGACCGCCACGCAACTATCGCAGCCCAGCTCATGCGCGGCGAAGTAGGCGACCGGCGTCGGTACGCAGCCGATGTCGATGCTGTCGATTCCCGCCAGGCGGATGCCTTCCATCAGCGCTGCCGACAGCTCGGGGCCGGAGAGGCGTCCGTCACGGCCGACGGCAATGGCGCGCTGACCGCGCTCGGCGGCCAGGGAACCGAGGCCGTGACCGATGCGGCGGACGGTGTCGCTGGTCAGCGTCTTGCCGACGATGCCGCGAATGTCGTAGGCCTTGAAGATCTCGGCGGGGAGGGGAGTGGCGTTCGGCTGGACAGTGGCGTTCATTTCAAACCTCGTGCTGGAAATAGTGAAGAAGGCGCTGCGGCAGCCAGTCAAGCTGCCCCGGCGGCTGGCCGGCAACGAAACCGACGTGGCCGCCCCGCGCCGGGAATTCGCGCTGCACGCTGGCCGAGACCTGGCTGGCAGTGGGCAACGCCTGCTCAGGGAGGAAAGGATCGTTGCGCGCGTTGAGCAGCAGGGTCGGCAGGCGGATGCCGCTCAGCCAGGGTTTGCTCGAGGCGCGCCGCCAGTAGTCGTCGGCACTGGCGAAGCCATGCAGCGGCGCCGTGACTTCCTCGTCGAACTCGTACAGAGTGCTGGCTGCACGCATCCGTCGTTCGTCGAAGATGCCGGGGTGTCGGCGCAGTTTTTCGGCCGCCTTGTGCTTGAGCGTGCGCAGGAAGTGGCGGGTATAGAGGCGGTTGAAGCCGCGTGCCAGATGGTGGCCGGAGACGCTGAGGTCGAGCGGGGCGCTGACCGCTGCCGCGCCGCGCAGGCAGTCGGCGGCGTCGTTTTCACGTTCGCCGAGCCACTTGAGCAGCGCATTGCCACCCAGGGAGACGCCGACTGCATAGCGCGGGCGGTGTGGGAAGTGCTTCTGCAGGCGGCGCAGAATCCAGTCGATCTCCTCGCTGTCGCCGGAATGGTAGGCGCGCGGCAGCCGATTGATCTCACCCGAGCAGCCCCGGAAATGCACCACCACGCCGCTCCAGCCGATGGCCGCGGTGGCACGCATCAGCGAGCTCGCGTAGTGGCTGGCCGAACTGCCTTCGAGACCGTGAAGCAGCACCAGCAGTGGTGCGGCGTTCGGCACCGAGTCCGTCGCAGAGTGCCTGGAGTGGGTAGACCCCGGCGCCGAGCAGGGCGGCTGTGGCTCGCTCCAGTCAAGATCGATGAAGTCGTCATCGGGCGTCAGCCAGCGTTCGCGGCGATAGCGCGGGGGGCGCGACTTGATGAGCAGTGGGTAGATCGTCTGGGCGTGGCCACCCGGCAGCCAGGAAGGCGCAGGGTAGCCGGTCAATGCAGAACCCGTGGCGTGCTTTGTTCGCGCTCACCGGCGCGCTTGTCGGCCAGGTCGCGATCGGCGGCGGTCGAGGAATGATGCGCGAGAAGGCGCCAGCCGTTGCTGCCACGCTGGAAGACATTGGTGGCGAGCATCGGGCCGTGCGCCTTTTGCTCGTCGCCGATGTACAGCGTTTCGACGACGTTGTGTACCGCCAGCAGCATGCTGTTCCAGCGCAGGACCCGGGACAGGCGCACTTTCAGGCGCGGATTGTTGGCGAAAATGCTTCGCCAGCTGTCACGGATCGCCGTCGTACCGCTCAGCCGCTGGCCGGTCGGGTGGATGCAGACGATATCTTCGTCGTCGGCCCAGACGTTCATCAGGGCGATCAGATCGGCGCGGGCGATGGCTTCGTAGAACGCCAGTTCGACCTCGGCGGGGCTGGCAAAGGTGGCGATCATGCGGCGCTCCTCGACAGGCAGGCGTCGAGCACGCGCTGCGGCTCGAGCTTGTTCAGGCAGTCGAGATGGCCGAGCGGACAGTCGCGCTTGAAGCAGGGGCTGCATTCCAGCTGGAGGCTGATGACCTGCGCCCGCTCCGACAGCGGTGGCGTGAAAGCGGGCGACGACGAGCCATAGACGGCGATCAGCGGCCGGCCAAGGGCGGCGGCGACGTGCATCAGGCCGGAGTCGTTGCAGACGACAACAGACGCCGCGGCCAGCAGGTCGATCGCCTGGCGCAGGGAAGTGCTGCCGCAGAGGTTGCGTGGCGCGCTCCTCGTTTGTGCCAGGCGGGTGATTTCCGCGGCGATCGGCTGGTCTTTGGCCGAGCCGACCAGCCAGACGGTGTAGCCACGTGCGGCCAGCGCGTCGCTCAGGGTCGCGAAATGCCGTGCCGGCCAGCGTTTGGCCGGGCCGTATTCGGCGCCGGGGCAGAACACCGCCAGTTGTTCGGGGCGCTCGATGGACAACTCGGCCAGGGTCGTGGCCCCTTGTTCGCTGCTCGAAGTGAGTCGTGGCGGCGGCAGCGGTCGCGGCAGCGGAGCAGCAGGGGCCTCGGCGAGTTGGGCGAAGCGTTCGGCCATCTGCGGCAGCAGCGTCTTGTCGAGCGTATGGCGCTGGTTGATCAAACCATAGCGCCTCTCGCCGATGAAGCCGATGCGTTCGGGAATGCCGGCAAAGAAGGGCACCAGCGCCGACTTGAGCGAGTTGGGCAGGACGTAGGCGCGCTGGTAGTCGGTCGCCGCCAATCGGCGTGCCAGGCGGTGGCGGGCTTTCAGCGACAATTCGCCGTGCGCAAAGGGGCTGTCGACGACTTGCGCGATCTCCGGCATGCGCTCCAGAACCGGTGCCACCCAGCGTGGCGCCAGGGCGTCAAGCTGCAGGCCTGGCGTGCGTTCGTGCAGCCGCCGGAAAAGCGGTTGCGCGAGAACCGTGTCGCCGATCCATGACGGGGCGACGATCAGAGCTTTCATGAGCGTCGCTTCAGTCGGCTACGCGCACTCGAAGCAGATGGCCGCCGACGATCAGTGGTGGCCTTTTGGCAGTTCGCCGGTGAGCACGTAGTGCGCACTGCAGTACGGGCAGACCGCCTCCCGGGTGTGGGTGATCTCGAGAAAGACACGCGGATGCCGAGCCCACAGAGGTGCGTCGCTGGTTGGGCAATGCAGGGGCAAATCCTTGGCGCTGACCTCGATGGGCTTCTGCGGGGTGTTCTGGGGCATGGTGGCAACCTTGCAAACTGGGTTAGACGTAGGCGAGCCAGTCCGCATGCGCCGGCACCCGGCCGTTCACGCAGTCGAAGTACAGACTCTGGATGCGGGTGGTGATCGGCCCGCGGTGGCCGGCACCGATCTGGCGATTGTCGAGTTCGCGAATCGGCGTCACTTCAGCGGCGGTGCCGGTAAAGAAAGCTTCGTCGGCGCAATACACCTCGTCGCGGGTGATTCGCTTTTCGATCACCGGAATGCCGAGTTCCTCGGCAAATTCGAGCACCGAGGCCCGGGTGATGCCTTCGAGGCAGGAGGTCAGGTCGGGCGTGTACAACTTGCCGTGCTTGACGATGAAGATATTCTCGCCGGCACCCTCGGCGACGTAGCCATCGACGTCGAGCAGCAGGGCCTCGTCGTAGCCGTCGTGCGCCACTTCCTGATGGGCGAGGATCGAGTTGGTGTAGGTGCCGACCGACTTCGAGCGGCACATGTTGATGTTCACGTGATGACGGGTGAATGACGAAGTCTTGACGCGGATACCTTTTTCCATGCCCTCGGCACCGAGGTAGGCGCCCCACGGCCAGGCGGCGATGGCCACGTGCGTACTGACCGCCGTGGCGGCGATGCCCATGGCTTCGGATCCGTAGAAGACGATCGGCCGGATGTAGCAGGATTGGAGTTCGTTCGCGCGGACCACTTCCTTCTGCGCTTCGAGCAGCGTTTCCTTGTCATAAGGCATTTTCATCTGGAAGATGTAGGCCGAATTGAACAAGCGGTCGGTATGCTCTTCGAGACGGAAAATGGCGGTGCCTTTCTCGGCCTTGTAGGCGCGGATTCCTTCAAATACGCCCATCCCGTAATGCAGGGTGTGGGTCAGCACGTGCGTCGTTGCCTCGCGCCACGGCACCAGCTTGCCGTCGTGCCAGATGAATCCGTCGCGATCCGCCATGGACATGGTGTGCTCTCCCTTTGCTGGAAATACTGAAGCGGAAAGTTTAGCCGATTTCGCCCCCCGGTTGGCGGTAAAATGGCGAGTTGTCTTTACCTGCAAGGCTTGTCGAATGGTCTGGAAACCCAACGTCACCGTCGCCGCGGTGCTCGAACGCGATGGCCGCTTCCTGCTTGTCGAAGAGGAAACGGAGCACGGCGTCTGCTACAACCAGCCGGCAGGCCACCTCGAATGCCGCGAATCGCTGATCGATGCCGTCGTCCGCGAAACGCTGGAAGAAACCGCCTACACCCTGAATCCGCAATACTTGCTCGGCGTTTACAACTGCCGCAACGAAGCACGCGACGTGACCTACCTGCGCTTCGGCTTCGGCGGCGAGATCCTCGCTCATGATCCCGCTCGGTCGCTTGACAGCGGCATTCTTGCCGCGCACTGGCTGACGCTTGCCGAGATCCGCGCGCTGCACGCGCAGCATCGCAGTCCGCTGGTGCTGCGATGCATCGAGGACTGGCTGGCGGGGCGGCGTTATCCGCTGGAACTGCTCACCGATTGGCAATGAGATGGCTGCTGGTGCTGCCGCTGTTGGCTGCGGCCGCACCGTCAAGCGCTGCCGAGACGATCAGCGTCTGTTACAACTACGGCTGTCTGGCCCAGTCCGAAGTGCATTACGGCGAAGAAGAGCTGGCGCGAGTACAGGTCCTTCTTGGCAGCGCAACAAACGCGGCTGACGAGCGCCAGAAGCTGTCGCTGGCGATTGGCTGGCTGCTTGGCTGGGCCGGCCGGCAGACGCCGATTGCGGCCGATCGAGGTGGCAACACGGCCGACAATGGGGTCTACGGGCGGATGGATTGTATCGACCACTCGACCACCGATACACGCTTGTTACGCCTGCTGGAAGCGCGCGGCTGGCTGCGTTTTCATCGCGTGCTCGAACCGGTGTGGCGGGTGCTCTATCTGGTCCAGGTGCACCACGCGGCGCAGATCGAGGAACGAGCGGAAACACCGGAGGCAGGTGGCAGCGAGCCGGCGGCGGGGGCTGGCAAGCCTGCCGGGGAGGCGATCATCGAGCCGGCGCGCTATGTCGTCGATAGCTGGTTTCGTGACAACGGTCAGCCGGCGTTGGTGATCGATCTGCAGCGTTGGTTGGATGGGCAGGGCGACGAAGAGCTGCTGCCTGCCGTCGCCGGCGGTCCCGGCCCGGAAGAGAATCTTGAACGTTAATATGAAAGGCGCGAATGTGACTCACGAATCTCCTGTCTCCCCTCGCGGGAGAAAGGCCGGAAAAGAGGGGGACGGTCATGACTTCCATGATCCGGGGTATCTCGAATGTCATGACCGTTAGCGAAGGCAAGAGTATGAACGAGGCAAAGACAGTGGTCGTCGGTTTGTCCGGTGGTGTCGATTCGGCGGTGGCGGCCTTGCTGCTCAAAGAGCAGGGCTGGCATGTGCTCGGCCTGTTCATGAAGAACTGGGAGGACGACGACAGCGACGAGTATTGCTCGTCGCGGCAGGATCTGGTCGATGTGATGAGCGTTGCCGACGTGATCGGCATCGACGTCGAAGTGGTGAATTTCGCCGCTGAATACAAGGAACGCGTTTTCGCCCACTTTCTGAAAGAGTACCGCGCCGGTCGCACACCGAACCCGGATGTGTTGTGCAAC
>LBIU01000139.1 GCA_000987445.1 Candidatus Accumulibacter adiacens
CGGAGCTGGATCCGGAAGGCTGATACAGGGAGACCACCGACAGCCCGTGAAAATCGGCGCGCAGATAACGTCCCTCGGGGTCGAATTCGGCGCTGCCGAGAAGGTCGCTTATGCCTTCGGGCTTCTTCCGGCACCACAGGCCGACGCCGCTGTAGCCCTTCTTGTCGGCGCAGCGGTAGTAGGCATGGAAACCGTCAGGGGCCTGCATTTCCTCGCTGAGGTCGGCGTGCTGCGCCTTGAGTTCCTGCAGGCAAATGATGTCGGCGTCCTGCGCGGCGGCCCAGGGAAGCAGTCCCTTGCGCCAGGCCGAGCGAATGCCGTTGAGATTCAGGGTAATGATGCGTAACATAGGGCACCGGGCCGGTAACGGCCCTGTTTCATAGAAGGCTGTATGGACTTTCGTCAGGAATTCATCGACTTTGCGGTCGGAAAAGACGTGCTGCGCTTTGGTGAGTTCAAGACCAAGGCCGGGCGGCTTTCTCCGTACTTCTTCAACGCCGGCCTGTTCAACGACGGCGCGGCGCTCGGCCGGCTGGCCGAATTCTACGCTACGGCGATCGGCTTCAGTGGTATTCGTTGCGATGGTTTGTTTGGCCCGGCCTACAAAGGCATTCCTTTGGTGGCGGTGATTGCCGTGGCCCTCGCGCGTGCCGGCCGTAACCTGCCTTTCTCGTTCAATCGCAAGGAAGCCAAGGATCACGGCGAAGGGGGCAGCATTGTCGGCGCGCCGTTGGCAGGGCAGGTGTTGATCGTCGACGATGTCATTTCGGCAGGCACCTCGGTTCGCGAATCGGTCGAGCTGATCCGTGCGGCGGGCGCCACGCCCTGCGGCGTGGTGATCGCCCTTGATCGCATGGAGCGTGGCCGTGGCAGCCTGTCTGCGGTGCAGGAAGTGCAGCGGGATTACGCCATTCCGGTGATCGCCGTGGCCAGCCTGGACGACTTGCTGACCTTCCTTCGTGCGCGTCCCGATTTTGCGCAGTATGAGACGGCGGTCGAACGTTATCGGCAGGAGTACGGTGTTGCGCGCAGCAGCTAGCATTGCCCTGCTGATGTTGCTGCTGCTGGCGGGGACGGCTTCCAGTTTCGCCGCTGCGCGGATCTTCTGTTGCGACGACCAGTCGGGCAAGCAGGTTTGCGGCGACATCCTGCCGTCGGCCTGTTATGGGCGCGCCTATCGCGAACTGGGCCAGTCGGGCAGGACCTCGCGAGTCGTCGAGGCGCCGCTGACCGCCGAGGAGCGCGCTGCAAGAGCGGCCGAAGCGCGGCGGAGGGAGGAGCGGGAGCGTGTCGAGAACGAACAGCGGCGCAGGGATCAGGCACTGCTCAACACCTACGGCAGCGAAAAAGATATCGAAGTGATGCGTAGCCGCGCCCTGGGTGACCTCGACATGACCATCAAGGCGGCTGAAGAGCGGATCGCCGAGATCCGCAAGCGTCGCAAGAGGTTCGAGAACGAGGCCGAGTTCTACAGGAATCGGCGTCTGCCGGCGGAGGTCGTCAAGGGCCTGCGCGACGCGGATTACGAGATCCGGGCGCAGGAGTCGGTGATCGACTCCAAGCGCAAGGATCAGCAAGCCGTTGGCCTCAAGTACGACGAGGATCTGCGCCGTTATCGGGATATTCTCAAGCGCGCCGCCGAACGGCCTTGAGGGTCTCCGGCCACGGTCCGGCCACACGCCGCTGGCGCCGCGGCACTGCGGCGCCTACTCAAGGGTTACAGGGTGACTAGCCGAGCTTCTTGCGGAGCAGTGCGTTGACCTGTTGGGGGTTGGCCTTGCCGCGCGTGGCCTTCATCGCCTGGCCGACCAGCGCGTTGAAGGCTTTTTCCTTGCCGGACCTGAATTCGGCGACCATCGTTGCATTGGCCGCCAGCAGTTCGTCAATCAGCGTCTCCAGCGCGCCGCTGTCGGTGATTTGTTGCAGGCCCTGGCTGGCAATGATCTGGTCGGCAGAACTGCCCTCGCCGTTGCACAGCGCGTCGAACACCTTGCGGGCAATATTCGTCGAGATCGTGCCGTCGATGATGCGTGCGACCATGCCGCCGAGCTGCTCGGGCGAGACCGGCGACTGGCTGATGTCGCGTTCTTCCTTGTTCAGGCGGGCGGTCAGGTCGACCATCACCCAGTTGGCGCACGCCTTGGCGCCGGCCGGGCCGGCCGCGGCAACGGCTGTTTCGAAGTAGCTGGCCAGTTCCAGCGAAGTGGTCAGGAGCTTGGCGTCGTAGGCTGACAGCCCGTACTCGGCGGCCAGGCGATCGCGGCGCGCGGCGGGCAGTTCGGGGAGTTGCCGAGCGATCTCGTCGATCCACTGGCGATCGATGACTAGCGGCAAGAGATCGGGGTCGGGGAAGTAGCGGTAATCGTGGGCGTCTTCCTTGGAGCGCATGGCGCGTGTTTCGCCGCTCTGCGGATCGAAGAGCACCGTTGCCTGTTCGATCCGGCCACCGTCTTCGAGGGTCGCGATCTGCCATTGCACTTCGTAGTCGATGGCCTGCTGCATGAAGCGGAACGAGTTCAGGTTCTTGATTTCGCGCCGCGTTCCGAACTCGGCCTGGCCGACCGGGCGAACGGAAACGTTGGCGTCGCAGCGGAACGAGCCCTCCTGCATGTTGCCGTCGCAGATACCGATCCAGCGCACCAGCGCATGCAGTGCGCGGGCGTAGGCGACGGCTTCCGCTGAAGAACGCATGTCGGGCTCGGTGACGATCTCCAGCAGCGGCGTCCCGGCGCGGTTGAGATCGATTCCCGTGCGGCCGCGGAAGTTGGCTCCCGGGCATTCATGCAGGGACTTGCCGGCGTCTTCCTCGAGGTGGGCACGGGTGAGCTTCACCACGCGCTCGTCCTCGCCCAGCGGAATTGCCAGCTGGCCGCCAACGACGACCGGCAGTTCGTACTGGCTGATCTGGTAACCCTTGGGAAGGTCCGGGTAGAAGTAGTTCTTGCGCGCGAAAACCGATCGCGGCGCGATCTTGGCCCCGACCGCCAGGCCGAAGCGGATGGCGCATTCGACGGCCCCCTTGTTGAGTACCGGCAGCACGCCGGGCAGAGCGATGTCGACGGCATTGGCCTGGACGTTGGGCTCGGCGCCAAAGGCCGTGGAGCTACCCGAGAAAATCTTCGCTTGCGTCGACAACTGCGCGTGCGTCTCGATGCCGATGACCACTTCCCATGCTTTCATTACTGCTCACTCACTCTTCAAGGACGACGCCCGCGGCCAGCGGGCGAAAGGGGAGAGCTGGCGCCGACTGCACGCAGCCCGCTGCTCGCGCATCAGTCAAAGCCGGCCGGCCGCTGCAGATGCCAGTTGCTCGTCTGCTGATAGCGGTGGGCGACATTGAGCAGCCGGCTTTCGGTGAAATAGTCGCCGATCAGCTGCAAACCTGCCGGCAGGCCGCCGGCGAAGCCGCAGGGGATGGAAAGAGCCGGCAGGCCGGCCAGGTTGACGGCGATGGTGTAGATGTCCGAGAGATACATCTGTACCGGGTCGGCCGCCTTCTCGCCGAGCTTGAAAGCGGTGCTCGGGCTGGTCGGCCCGAGGATCACGTCGCAGTGCTGGAAGGCGTGGGCGAAGTCCTTGGCGATCAGGCGGCGAATGCGCTGCGCCTGCAGATAGTAGGCGTCGTAATAGCCGTGCGAGAGAACGTAGGTGCCAATCAGGATGCGTCGCTTGACCTCGGCGCCGAAGCCCTGCGCGCGGCTCTTGCTGTACATGTCGTTGAGGTCGTGATACGCGGGCGCCCGGTAGCCGTAGCGCACGCCGTCGAAGCGTGCCAGGTTCGAGCTGGCTTCCGCCGGTGCGATCACGTAGTAGGCGGCAACCGAGAGTTGCATGCTCGGCAGGCTGACGGCGACCGTTTCGGCGCCGAGCCTGCGGTACTCGGCAATCGCCGCTTCGACCAGTTGCATCACTTCCGGGCTGCAGCCCTGGTCAAAGAATTCTGCCGGCAGGCCGATTTTCAAGCCGGCCAGGGGTCTGTCGCCAGCGGCGGCAGTGAGCGCTTGGCCATAGTCTTCGCGCGGGCGTTCGAGGCTGGTCGAATCACGCTCGTCGAAGCCGGCCATGGCATTGAGCAGCAGCGCGCAGTCAGCGGCCGAACGCGCCAGCGGACCGGCCTGATCGAGCGATGAGGCGAAGGCGATCATGCCGTAGCGCGAGACGAGGCCATAGGTCGGCTTCATTCCGGTCAGGTTGCACAATGCCGCCGGCTGGCGGATCGAGCCGCCGGTGTCGGTGCCGGTGGCGGCCGGCGTGAGGCCGGCGGCGACGGCGGCGGCCGAGCCTCCGGAAGAGCCGCCGGGAACGCAATCGGCATTCCAGGGATTCTTCACCGGCCCGTAGAAGGAGGTCTCGTTCGACGAACCCATCGCGAACTCGTCCATGTTGGTCTTGCCGAGCAGCACTGCGCCCGCCCGCTTGAAACGCTCAATGACCGCCGCGTCGTAGGGACTGACGAAGTTGTTCAGCATCTTCGACCCGCAGGTCGTCAGCCAGCCCTGGGCACAGAAGATGTCCTTGTGGGCGATCGGGATGCCGGTCAGCGGACCGCCTTCGCCCCTTGCCAGGCGCGCGTCGGCGGCGCCAGCCTGGGCCAGGCTGTTGGCTTCATCGACACTGATGAAAGCGTTGAGCTGCGGGTTGTGACGGGCGATGCGTTCGAGGTACTGGCGAGTCAGTTCGACGCTTGACACTTCTTTCGTGGCCAGCGCCCTGGCCAGCGCCTGCAGGCTGTCGGTGATCATTCGATGACTTTCGGCACCAGATACAGGCCGGCCTCCGTTTCCGGCGCGACCTCCTGGAATGCGCTGCGTTGATCGATCCGGCCCGGCTCGGTGACGCGGTCTGCGCGCAGGCGCTGCGCGACGTCCTGAGCGTGCGCCATTGGCTCGACGCCTTGCGTGTCGACCGCCTGCATCGCTTCGATCAGGGAAAAGATTTCGTTGAGCTGGCCGAGGGTGTTCTGCGCCTCGCCGTCGCTGATTTCAATGCGGGCAAGGTGGGCAACGCGGTGGACCTGTTCTAGGGTGAGCGACATGGCTGGGGAATCACTAAGGTATTAAACGAGGTAGCCATATAAGGTATCATAAAAGTTTTTCCCACCGCAGCCCCTGCGGGGCCATCACGGATTTCGCCAGCATGTTCAGTTTTCTGCGCAGTTATTTTTCCAACGATCTCGCCATCGACCTAGGTACGGCCAACACGCTGATCTATGTTCGCTCGAAAGGGATCGTTCTCGACGAGCCGTCGGTGGTCGCCATCAGGACTGAAGGCGGGCCGAGCTCCAAGAAAACCATTCAAGCCGTCGGCAAGGCTGCCAAGGAAATGCTCGGCAAGGCGCCGGGTGCGATTACCGTCATTCGTCCGATGAAGGATGGGGTGATCGCCGACTTCACGGTGACCGAGCAGATGCTCAAGCAGTTCATCAAGAAGGTGCACGACTCAAGACTGCTGTCGCCCTCGCCGCGGATCATCATTTGCGTGCCGTCGGGATCGACGCAGGTCGAGCGCCGCGCCATCCGCGAGTCGGCCATCGGTGCCGGCGCGAGTCAGGTCTTTCTGATCGAGGAACCGATGGCGGCAGCGATCGGCGCCGGCTTGCCGGTTTCCGAGCCGACCGGTTCGATGGTCGTCGATATCGGCGGAGGCACCACCGAAGTGGGTGTCATTTCGCTTGGCGGCATGGTCTACGCCGGTTCGGTTCGTGTCGGCGGCGACAAGCTCGACGAAGCGATCATGAACTACATCAGCCGCAACTACGGCATGCTGATCGGCGAGAACACCGCCGAGAACATCAAAAAGCATATCGGTTCGGCATTTCCCGGTGCCGAAGTGCGCGAGATGGAGGTTTCCGGAATCAACAAGGCCGAAGGCATTCCGCGAAAATTCACCATCTCCTCGAACGAAATCCTCGAGGCGCTGACCGAGCCGCTGAACAGCGTCGTCTCGGCGGTCAAGTCGGCGCTCGAGAAGACGCCGCCGGAACTCGGCGCAGACATTGCCGACAAGGGCATGGTGCTCACCGGGGGCGGCGCCTTGCTGCGTGACCTGGATCGCCTGCTGATGGAGGAGACCGGCCTGCCGGTGATCGTTGCCGAGGAACCGCTGACCTGCGTGGCCAGGGGCTGTGGCATGGCGCTTGAGAAGATGGACAATCTCGGCAGCATTTTCGCTTCCGATTGAGGGGCCGCGGCCTGAGCGCCGTCGCTTGCCTGCCGCGATGACCGATTGATGGACCAACAGCCGCCGCCTTTCTTCAAGCGCGGGCCGGCCCCGCTCGCGCTGCTGTCGTTCTACGTCGCGCTGTCGGTGGCCCTGCTGATCGTCGACGCCCGCTTGCAGACGCTCGAGGTCCTGCGCCAGGGATTGTCGATGTTCACCCACCCGGTGCAGGGGCTGGCGCAGCTACCGGCGCAGTTCCTGGACACGGCGGGCAGCTATTTCGCCAGCGCTGCTCGCCTGCAGGAGGAGAGTGCGCAGTTGCAGCGCAGCCGCCTGGAGTCCGCGGCGACCCTGCAGCGCAGCCAGCACATCGAGGCCGAGAACGAGCGTCTGCGAAAACTGCTGGGGGTCAAGGAACGGCAGCAGGTCAGCGGGCAGGTCGCGCAGATCCTCTATTCGGCACGCGATCCCTACGCGCGCCGGGTGATCGTCGATAAGGGCCAGCAGGACCGGGTGATCGCCGGGCAGCCGGTGATTGACGACCTGGGCATTGTTGGCCAGGTGACGCGGGTGTTCCCCTTCCTCGCCGAGGTCACCCTGATTACCGACAAGGAGCAGGCGGTGCCGGTGCAGGTCGTGCGCACCGGCATGCGCTCGGTCGTTTTCGGACTCGGCAACGGCGAGCTGGAACTGCGTTTCGTGCCGCTCAATGCCGACATCCAGAACGGCGATCTGCTGGTGACCTCGGGGCTGGATGGCATCTTTCCGCCGGGTTTTCCGGTTGCCAGGGTGGTGCGCATCGAAAGCGATACCACCTACACCTTCGCCCAGATCCGTTGCTCGCCGGTGGCCGCTGTCGAGCATTTCAGCGAAGTGATGGTGCTCGATCCGCGTCCGCCGGTGGTGTTGCCGGAGGAACTGGCCGAAGAAGTCGCCGGCCAGGACGGCAAAGCCTCGCCGAAAAGTTCGCGGGCGAAAAAGAAGCGCCCGAAAAAGGACTGAACGCGATGCAGACCAGCTACTCCTCGTCACGTATCCTGCTGCCCGTCCGGCCGTGGTTCATTGGCTTCAGCCTGTCGCTGGCGCTGCTGCTCAACTTCCTGCCGACATCGGTTTGGCCTGGGGTGCCGGACTGGCTGGCGCTGGTGATCGTCTTCTGGAGCGTTCGTGAGCCACGCCTGGTCGGCATGGGGCTGGCCTTTCTGCTTGGCCTGGCCATGGATGTTGCCGATGCCAGCTTGCTGGGACAGCATGCCCTGGCCTATGTTCTGGCCGCCTACGGTGGCTCGGCGCTGTCGAGACGCATTCTGTGGTTTCCGCTCGGGCAGCAAGCGTTGCAGGTCTTTCCGCTGCTCCTGCTGGTACAGTTGGTGCAATTCATGGTGTGGGCGATGGTCGGTGCCGACCTGCCTGGGATGGCCTACTTTCTCGGGCCTTTTCTGGCGACTTTTCTGTGGCCGCTGCTGACGCTGATCCTGCTGCTGCCGCAACACCAGCCGGTTGACCGTGACGACAATCGACCGCTGTGAAGGGCTGCGGCCGCTTCCCGGTCGCTAAGGAGAGTCTGCCTTGCTCGCTCATCAGTCTTCGCTGCATGCCTCGGATCGAGCGCTTTCGCGTTTTCATTTTCGGGTCGTGCTGGCGGCGGTCCTGGTGCTAGCGGCGTTGTCTCTGTTGGGCGCCCGCTTTTACTATCTGCAGGTGGTCCAGCACGATTACTACAGTACGCGCGCCGAGGACAACCGCATTTCGGTGGTCCCGATCGTCCCCAACCGGGGGGTCATTGTCGATCGTTCCGGCATCATCCTGGCGCGCAACTACTCGGCTTTCACGCTGGAAATCACGCCGTCGAACGTCGAGGATCTGGAAGCAACGATCGACGGCCTGAGCCAGCTGGTCGAAATCGAGTCCAAGGATAAGCGACGCTTTCGCAAGCTGTTGCAGGAGGGCAGGAGCTTCGAAAGCCTGCCCATTCGTACGCGCCTGACCGAGGAGGAGGTCGCCCGCTTCGCCGCCAACCGCTATCTCTTCCCGGGTGTCGAAGTCAAGGCGCGTCTGTTTCGTCAGTATCCCCTGGGGTCGGTCGCCTCGCACGCCATCGGCTACATCAATCGCATCAACAAGCGCGATCTCGAGAAGATCGCCGAGCAGGAGCAGGCCGCGAACTACAAGGGCACCGACCATATTGGCAAGACCGGCCTCGAACAGCGCTACGAGTTCGCTTTGCACGGCGAGACCGGCTACGAGCAGGTCGAGATCGACGCCGGCGGCAGAGCCATTCGCAGCCTGTCGCGTACGCCGCCGGTACAGGGCAGCCACCTGACCCTGACGCTGGACGTCAAATTGCAGGAGATCGCCGAAAAAGCGTTTGGCGACCGCCGCGGCGCGCTGGTTGCCATCGAGCCGTCGACCGGCGGCATTCTGGCGCTGGTCTCCAGTCCCACTTTCGATCCGAACCTGTTCATCGACGGTATCCGCACCGAGGACTGGGATGTGCTCAACACGTCGCGTGACAGGCCGATGCTCAACCGCGCCCTGAACGGCACCTATCCGCCGGGTTCGACCTTCAAACCGTTCATGGCCCTGGCGGCACTCGAAACGGGAAGGCGTACGGCGGGACAGAGCATTTGGGATCCGGGGTATTTCAACTTCGGCGGCCACCATTTCCGGGACGACAAGGTCGGTGGACACGGCATGGTGGACATGTACAAGTCGATCGTTCACTCCTGCGATACCTACTACTATCAACTGGCCACTGACATGGGAATCGACGCCATTGCCGGCTTCATGGGCCAGCTCG
This sequence comes from Candidatus Accumulibacter adiacens, assembly GCA_000987445.1. Lineage (GTDB taxonomy): Bacteria > Pseudomonadota > Gammaproteobacteria > Burkholderiales > Rhodocyclaceae > Accumulibacter > Accumulibacter adiacens. The sequence continues at coordinate 8,960 of LBIU01000139.1, forward strand.
GCTTCGGCCAGCGCACCGGCGTGGACCTCGATGGCGAATCGGAAGGCGTACTGCCGTCGCCGGAGTGGAAGAAGCGCCGCTTCCGGCGACCGGAACAGCAGAAATGGTATGCCGGCGAGACGGTCTCGATCGGCATCGGCCAGGGTTACAATTCCTACACGCCGATTCAGCTGGCGCAAGCGACAGCGACGATTGCCAACAACGGCGTCATGTTCCGTCCGCATCTCGTCAAATACCTCACCGACAGTCGCAGCGGCGAAAAGACGCTGGTCGAGCCGGAGCCACTGCGCCGCTTGCCGTGGAAACCGCAGCACATCGAGACCATCAAGAACGCGATGATTGGCGTCAACACCCAGGGGACCGGTGCCCGTGCCTTCGCCGGCGCCGGCTACACCTCGGGAGGCAAAACCGGGACGTCCCAGGTCTACAGTCTGAAAGGCAGTACCTACAAGGAGTCGGCGGTGAGGAAGGAACTGCGTGACCACGCCCTGTTCATCGCCTTTGCCCCCGCCGAGGCGCCGCAGATCGCCTTGGCCGTGATCGTCGAAAATGGCGGCTTCGGTGCCCAGTCGGCGGCGCCGATTGCGCGCATGGTGATCGATTACTATCTGCTGGGCAAGCTCCCGAAGGGTGCGGCTGAGGAAGACGATGTCAAGGAGGACTAGCTAATGCAGGAGTTCCTGGCGCGCAGCTGGCGCGGCCTGATTGCGCACATCGATAAGCCATTGCTGCTGATCACGCTGATGCTGATGGCCGCCGGGCTGGCCACCGTCTATAGCGCGACCTATGACGCCAACAGCCACCTCGCGCCGCAGATGGTGAACATGGCTATCGGGCTGTGTGCGATGTGGGCAGTGGCACAGCTGCCACCACAGAAGCTGATGCGTTTCGGTGTGCCGCTGTACCTTGTCGGCGTGCTTCTCCTGATCCTGGTGTTTTTTTTCGGGATCAAGGTCAATGGTGCTCGGCGCTGGTTGTCGCTGGGCTTTACCCGCATCCAGCCTTCGGAGCTGCTGAAGATCGCCGTGCCACTGATGCTCGCCTGGTACTTCCACAAGCACGAAGCCCTGCTCAAGTTCCGCCATTACGTCATCGCCAGCCTGCTTCTGCTGTTGCCCTTCGCACTGATCGCCAAGCAGCCCGACCTGGGAACGGCGATTCTCGTCGGCGCTGCCGGCTTCTACGTGATCTTCTTCGCCGGTCTGCACTGGCGGGTGATCGGCGGCCTGTTGGCAGTCGCCGCGGCTGCCGCGCCTTTTGCCTGGACCATGCTGCATGACTACCAGCGAAAACGCATTCTGACCCTGATCGACCCGACGACCGATCCGCTCGGGTCGGGCTACCACATCATCCAGTCCACCATCGCCATCGGCTCGGGTGGCAATTATGGCAAGGGCTGGCTGGCCGGTACGCAGACCCACCTGGAGTTCATTCCCGAGCGTCACACGGACTTCATCCTTGCCGTTTTCGCCGAGGAGCGCGGCTTGCTCGGCAACGGCATCCTGTTGCTGCTCTACCTGTTGCTGATCGGTCGCGGGCTGATCATCGCCGGCAATGCATCGACGCTTTTCGGACGGGTGTTGGCCGGCTCGGTGACTCTGAGCTTCTTCACCTATGTCTTCGTCAATATGGGCATGGTCAGCGGCATCTTGCCGGTGGTCGGCGTGCCCCTACCGTTCATGAGTTACGGGGGCACGGCACTGGTGACGCTGTCGGTCGGCATTGGTATGCTGATGAGCATCAACACGCACAGGATGCTGGTCAGGACATGAGGCGAGGAAGGGCGGGCTGGTGGACTGCTCGGGGCGCTTGCGCCGTGCTCGCGCTGTTGGCCCTGCCGGTACTGCTCACCGCTTGTGGCGGATCGCCGTGGCGTTCATCCGATGCCACCGCCGAGCGCAGCAAGATGGGCCGCAAGCCGGTGGTACAGAAGCGGGGCGGTGCCTACTACAAGGACGATGGTCCCGGCGATGAAATTCCCGACAACCTGGACGACATCCCGGACGCGCAGCCCATACTAGAGCCGCTGCATCGCTTTGCCAACCGGCCATACGTCGTCCTCGGCAAGGCCTACCAGCCGAAGACCAGCCTCGCAGCGCATCGGGAGCGCGGCATCGCCAGTTGGTACGGCAAGAAGTTTCACGGCCAGAAGACATCGATCGGCGAACGCTACGACATGTTCGCGATGACCGCTGCACATCCGACCCTGGCCATCCCCTCGTACGTCCGGGTGACCAATGTCAGCAACGGCAAGTCGGTGGTCGTGCGGGTCATCGATCGCGGCCCCTTCCATGCCGACCGAGTCATCGACCTCTCGTACGCCGCCGCCTACCGTCTGGGTTATGTCGACGACGGCAGCACCCTGGTGCAGGTCGATTCAATCGTGCCGGACACCCCGACGAGCATGAGCTATGCGCAGGTGATGCCGACACCGGCACCGCTTCCGCGACAAGTGCTGCGACCCTCCGGCGAGCGCGACGAGATTGAGCTGCTGGCCGCCAACATGGGTTTCGAGGCCGTGGTGGTGGCATCGCCGCCGCCGGAACCTGCTCCGGAACCTCTGGCGGAGCGACCGGCGCTGCTCGCGCCTCCTGCAGCGCTGCTGCCGGCCCAGCCCGAGGCTCTGCCCGGCGTCTTCCTGCAGCTGGGTGCTTTCGCCAGCGCTGAAAACGCGGAGAGTCTGCGTGTGCATTTGCTGCGCGAGTTGGACTGGCTCGACGAGGGAATCCAGATCAATGCCGGCGGGGGTATGCATCGCGTGCACATGGGGCCGTATCGAAGCCGCGCCGACGCCGAAAGAGTCGCCGAGCGGATTCGGCTGGCGCTGGGTTACAAGCCGACGTTCATCACCCGCTGATCAGCTTTCGCCCGGCTCCTTGAGCGCCGCCAGCGGACGGAAGACGCCGTGCACGACCTTGCGGCCTTGTCCGAGCAGCACTTCGTGCCCGAAGATCTCCACCGGGATGGTCTTTCCGTCACGGTTGACCACCGTGCTGCGCACCGCTTCGGCACCTCCGGCATGGCCAAGGGCGAGCAGTTGGCGGATGTCCAGGCCGTCGCCGGCGGTATGCAGTTCGCTTTGCAGAAGGCCGAGCAGCTGCTGCAGCTGTCGTCCGAACAGCTTCTCGGCCTGCGGGTTGGCGTCGAGAATGTGCCCGGTGCTGGCGTCAGAAATCAGGATCGCGTCGCGAGCCCCGGCAAACAGCGCCAGCCGCAGGCTGTTCGCATCGCGCAGATCCTCCTCCATTTGCCGTACCTGGTGCTGTACCAGCGCCAGGCTGACCAGGTTGGCCACCGCGTGCGCCAACAGGCGCTGCAGCGAAGTCCAAGCCGAGTGGGGTCCGACGCGCTCGATGCACAGTACGCCCTGCAGTTCTCCGTTGACGTGAATCGGCGAGTTGATCAGCGCGCTGATCCCGTTCACCAGCAGGTAGTCCTCGCTGAACGCCTGCGTGCTGGGATGCTTCATTGCGTCGTCGGCAACGATCGGCTCGCCACGCTCCAGTGCCTGGAAGTACGCCGGGTAGCGCGCGGCCTGCAGGGTTACCCCGACGCTATGACGATTGCAGGAAAGCTCGTAGAGATCGATGCACTCCAGGCTTTCCCGCTTGGCGGTAAGCCCCCACAGGCTGACACGTTCGATGTCGAGCATGCGTCCCGTCGCTGCCGTGAGTTGTCGCAAGCAGTCGTCCAGGCTGTCGCTGGAGAAGCTGCGTCGTGACAGCTGTGCGAACGCACCCTGCAGGTCGAGAGGGCTTGAGAGAGATCGGAACGGTGGCAAGTTGAGATCCTGGGACGGCTACTTTCACGTGGCCAGGGGGCCAGCGAACGGCCCTCATCGTACTTGCCGGGAAGCGGTCGGCAGTGTGCCTTAATTCACGGAAGCCGAGATTTCCTGCTGTGCGCTGGTCACAAAATGCTTACAGGTCAGCGCCAGAGGGCTTGCTATAATCCGCTTTTTTTTGCCGTGAACCCTGCCATGCTCAAGTTACGCTCCCTGTTTTCCGTGCTGCTCTGCCTCCCCCTCCTGGCCTTCGCCCAACAGCTGCCGACGCCGCCAGCGCTGGCCGCCAAGTCATGGCTGCTGGTCGAGATGACTTCGGGCCAGGAACTGGCCGCCCAGGCTCCAGACGAGCGCCTCGAACCGGCGTCGCTGACCAAATTGATGACTGCTTATCTGACTTTCTCGGCTCTCAAGCAGGGAACGCTCAAGCTCGACCAGGAGGTGCTCGTTTCTCGCAAAGCCTGGAAGACAGGCGGTTCGCGGATGTTCATCCAGGTGGGTACCGAGGTCAAGGTCGAGGACCTGATCCAGGGCATGATCGTTCAGTCGGGAAATGACGCTTGTGTCGCCTTGTCCGAGGCCATTGCCGGCGACGAAGACAACTTCGCCCAGATGATGAATCGCGAAGCGCAGCGACTGGGCATGACCGGCTCTCAGTTCCGCAACTCGAACGGCTTGCCCGACCCCGACCACTACACCACGGCTCGCGACCTGGCAATCCTGGCCAGCGCGCTGATTCGCGATTTCCCCGAGGAATACGCCAAGTACTACTCGATGAAGGAATACACCTACAACAACATCACGCAGCCGAATCGCAACCGCCTGCTGTGGATCGATCCGACGGTCGACGGCCTCAAGACCGGTTACACCAACGCTGCCGGTTACTGCCTGGTGTCGTCGGCGAAGCGCGGTCCGCGCCGCCTGTTGTCGGTGGTCCTCGGGGCGTCGTCGTCCAGCGTGCGTATCCAGGAATCGCTGAAGCTGCTCAACTACGGCTTCCAGTTCTATGACGGCGTGCAGTTGTATGCCAAGAACGCGCCGGTTTCCAATCTGAAAGTCTGGAAGGGCAAGGAGGCCACGGTCAATATCGGCTTTGCCGACGATCTGGTGATTGTCGTGCCGAAGGGCTTCGGGCCGAAGATCCAGACCGAGCTGGTTTCCCAACAGCCTTTGCTGGCGCCGGTGAGCTTGGGGCAGACGCTGGCGACGCTCAAAGTCAGCGTCGATGGCAAGCCCTACGGCGACTACCCGGTGGTCGCACTTGAAGCGGTGCCGGTGGCGGGAATCGTCGGCCGGGTGGTGGACAGCGTGCGTCTGTGGTTCAACTAGGCGCTGCGTCCGAGGTGAAGGGAAACGGCCGATGACGACGGCGTATCTCAACGGGCAGTTCCTGCCGCTTGCAGAGGCCAGGATTTCGCCGCTCGATCGCGGCTTCCTGTTTGGCGACGGCGCCTACGAAGTCATCCCGGTCTATGCCCGGCGTGCGTTCCGGCTCGAGCAACATCTGGCGCGCTTGCAGCGCACCCTCGACGGCATTGCGCTGGCCAATCCGCACAGCCCCGGCGAGTGGCGCGAGCGCCTGCAACGGGTGATCGGCGAAAGCGAATTCGACGATCAGTCGCTGTACCTGCAGGTGACGCGTGGCGCCGACAGCAAGCGTGAGCAGAGCTTTCCGAAGGACCTGC
>LBIU01000140.1 GCA_000987445.1 Candidatus Accumulibacter adiacens
GCCGGGCTCAACTATGTCAGCTACGGTTTGGTGGCCCGCGAGGTCGAGCGCGTCGATTCGGGCTATCGCTCGATGATGAGCGTCCAGTCGTCCCTGGTGATGGTCCCGATCCACGCTTTTGCCAGTGAGGCGCAGAAAAGCAAATACCTGCCGCGCCTGGCGAGTGGCGAATTGATCGGCTGCTTCGGCCTTACCGAACCGAACCACGGTTCCGACCCCGGCGGCATGGCCAGCAGGGCGCGCGAAGTGCATGGCGGCTATCGCCTGTCGGGCAGCAAGATGTGGATCACCAACTCGCCGATCGCCGACGTCTTCATCGTTTGGGCCAAGGACGATAGCGGCGCGATTCGCGGCTTCATCCTCGACAAGGGGATGAAGGGCCTGTCGGCGCCGACCATCCATGGTAAGGTCGGACTGCGCACCTCGATTACCGGCGAAATCGTCATGGACGAGGTTTTCGTACCCGAGGAGAACGCATTTCCCGACATTCGTGGCTTGAAGGGGCCGTTCACCTGTCTCGATTCTGCGCGTTACGGGATTTCCTGGGGCGCGCTTGGCGCCGCCGAGTCCTGCTGGCACGTGGCGCGCCAGTACACCCTCGATCGCCAGCAGTTCGGTCGTCCGCTGGCGGCCAACCAGTTGATCCAGAAGAAGCTGGCCGACATGCAGACTGAAATCACCCTGGCCCTGCAGGGCTGCCTGCGCCTCGGGCGCATGAAGGATGAGGGCACGGCAACGCCAGAAATCACGTCAATGATGAAACGCAACTCCTGCGGCAAGTCGCTGGACATCGCCCGCAGCGCACGCGACATGCTCGGTGGCAACGGTATCTCGGACGAATTCGGTGTCATCCGCCACATGGTCAACCTCGAGGTGGTCAATACCTATGAAGGCACGCACGACGTGCATGCGCTGATCCTCGGCCGCGCGCAAACCGGCATTGCCGCTTTCTGAAGCTGCCGATGAGTTCAGCCGCAAGCACATCCGGGAGCGGCGCGCTGGCGCATCTGCGCGTGCTCGACCTGTCGCGCGTCCTCGCCGGCCCCTGGGCCAGCCAGTTGCTGGCCGACCTCGGCGCCGAGGTGATCAAGGTCGAGCGACCGGGCTGCGGTGATGACACGCGCGGCTGGGGGCCGCCATGGCTGGCCGACGGCGACGGCCGGGCGACGCGCGAGGCGGCGTATTTCCTGTGCACCAACCGCAACAAGCGCTCGCTGACGGTCGATATCACCCGTCCCGAGGGGCAGGAGATCGTCCGCCAACTGGCGCGCGACGCCGATGTGCTGATCGAAAACTTCAAGGTTGGCGGCCTGGCCGCCTACGGCCTCGATCAGCACAGTCTGCGCCGGCTCAACCCCAAGCTGGTCTATTGCTCGATCACCGGTTTCGGGCAGCAGGGACCCTATGCCGCGCGCGCCGGCTACGACTTCCTGATCCAGGGCATGGGGGGCCTGATGAGTGTTACCGGCAGGGCGGACGGTGAGCCCGGTGCCGGGCCGCAGAAAGTCGGCGTCGCCCTGACCGACATTCTCACCGGTCTCTACGCCGGAAACGCCGTTCTCGCCGCGCTGGCGTATCGTGACCGGGACGGTTTTCGCAGCGGTGACGGTCAGCACATCGATCTCGCGCTGCTCGACGTGCAGATCGCCTGCCTGGCCAATCAGGCGATGAACTACCTGGTTTCCGGGACGGCGCCGAAGCGCATGGGCAACGCCCACCCGAACATCGTCCCCTATCAGGATTTCCCGACGGCCGATGGCGACATGATCCTGGCGATCGGCAACGATGGCCAGTTCGCGCGCTTTTGCGCCGTCGCCGGTTGTCCCGAATGGGCCGGCGACGAGCGTTTCGCAAGCAATGCGGCGCGGGTCAGGAACCGACAGGAATTGATTCCGCTGCTGCGTCAGACCACCGTGATGCGAACGACCGGCCAATGGATTGCCGCGCTCGAGCAAGCCGCCGTCCCCTGCGGTCCGATCAATGATCTGGCCGGCGTTTTCGCGGACCCGCAGGTACAGGCACGTGGCATGCGCCTCGACATGGCGCACGCCAGCGGCGGCCGCGCGCCGCAGGTGGCCAACCCGATACAGCTGTCGGCGACCCCGGTCGACTATCGCAAGGCGCCGCCAGTGCTTGGCGAAGATACCGCGGCCGTGTTGCGCGAGCTTGGCCACAGCGACGCCCAGATCGCGGCGCTTCGGCAAGCGGGTATTGTCTAGTGTGGCAGGAAGAAAGCACACAGCGCTCGACGAGAGAGGACTGGCCCTTCACGTCACTGCTCTGCAGAGCTGGCGCTCGAATGCTACAGCAAGCCTATCGCAGGGAACTGACATGAATCGTTGGCAACGCAGCGAAGTACCCATCAAGTTTCAGCTGGGCGACTGGACTCTGTTCAGCCTATCGCTTCCCCTGCAGACACGGGTGGAGAAACTGCTCGACAACACGCCGCCGGTGACCACGCCAAAGCCACCGGTCGAGGAACTCATCGAAGGCAGCCAAGGATTCGTCATCCGCGGCTTGCCGATGACCGACAGGATTCCCACCATCCGCCGTATTGGCGACTATCTCTGTTACGCCCCTTTGCAGTATCAACACTGCTACATCGACCTCGGCCTGTCTTTCGAGGACTACCAGAAAAAGTTTTCGTCGAAGACCCGTTCCACGATCAAGCGCAAGATAAAGAAATACGCGGAGCATTGCGGCGGAAGTCTGCCATGGAAGACCTACAAGGATGCCGACCAGATGCGCGAGTTCTTTCGGCTCGCTTGTCCCTTGTCGAAATCGACCTACCAGGAACGACTCCTGGATGCCGGGCTTCCCCACTCGGAGGCGTTCATCCGTGAAGCCGAATTGCTGGCCGCCGAACAGCGCGTCCGGGCCTACATCTTGTTCGACGGGGAGCAACCGGTCGCCTACCTGTATTGCCCGGTGCACGACGCGGTCCTTATCTATGCCTATCTGGGTTACGACCCCGGCTACATGAAGATGTCCGTGGGCACCATCCTGCAATGGCTGGCGATCGAGCAGCTTTTCAACGAGGCCCGCTTTCGGTACTTCGACTTCACCGAGGGCCAGTCGGACCACAAGCGCCTCTTCGCCACCCATCAAAGGCAATGCGCCAACATCTTCCTGGTCAAGATAAACTTTCGTAATAGAGTGGTCATTTACAGTCAGCTATTCATGGATCGCTTCTCGAAGTGGCTGGGTGTCACGCTTGATCGCTTCGGCGTGAAGGAGAAGGTGAGGCGCGTCCTGCGCTTCGG
>LBIU01000141.1 GCA_000987445.1 Candidatus Accumulibacter adiacens
AGGAAGGTGGCCTTCCAGTTGTTGTAGCGCAGTGCCGCAACCTGGCCGTCGTCGGTCCAGTACAGAAACTCCTTGCGCGGCCACTCGGCCTCGCCCTTGAACGCGGGCAGCAAGTTGTAGCCGTCGAGGTGGACCTTGTAGGTCATGTCGCCGACCGTCTTGCCGTTCAGCAGTTCCTCTTTCACCTTCGGATCGCCCGCTGCCGCAAGCAGCGTCGGCAGCATGTCTTCGTGCGAACCGATGTCGTTGATGACCGTTCCGGGCTTGATGACACCGGGCCAGCGGATCATCGTCGGCACGCGGAAGCCGCCCTCCCATTGCGTCGCCTTCTCGTTGCGGAACATCGTCGTACCGCCGTCGGGCCAGGAGAAGAACTCCGCGCCGTTGTCGGTGGAGTACATGACGATGGTGTTATCCTCGACGCCCAGTTCCTTGAGCTTGGCCAGCAACTGGCCGACCATCGCGTCGTGCTCGACCATGCCGTCGGCGTAGACCCCGAGACCGGTCTTGCCGACCGACGCGGGCTTGAGGTGCGTCCAGATGTGCATGCGCGTACTGTTCCACCAGACGAAGAATGGCTTCTTGTCCTTGACCGCCTTGTCCATGAACTTGAGCGCCTGGGCGGTGACTTCCTCGTCGACTGTTTCCATGCGCTTGATCGTCAGCGGACCGGTGTCCGTAATCTCGCCGCCGGCGAAGCTGTGGATGACGCCGCGCGGGCCGAATTTCTTCTTGAATTCCGGATCCTTCGGGTAGTCGGCATGCTCAGGCTCCTGCTCAGCGTTCAAGTGATAGAGGTTGCCAAGGAACTCGTCGAAGCCGTGGGCGGTGGGCAGCATCTCGTCGCGATCACCAAGATGGTTTTTGCCAAACTGGCCGGTCACGTAACCCTGAGCCCTGAGCAAGCCGGCGATGGTCGGGTCCTCTTTCTGCATGCCTTCCGGAGCGCCCGGCAGTCCAACCTTGGTCAATCCGGTGCGCATGGGCGACTGGCCGGTGATGAATGCGGCGCGGCCGGCCGTGCAGCTCTGCTGGCCGTACCAGTCGGTGAACAGGGCGCCTTCTTGAGCGATGCTGTCGATATTGGGCGTTCTGTAACCCATCATGCCCTGGTTGTTGGCGCTGATATTGAAGCCGCCAATATCGTCACCCCAGATCACGAGGATATTGGGCTTTTTTGCGGCCGTCGGGGTGCTGGCAGCTGGGGTACCGGCTGCTGGGGCACTGGCTACTGGCGCACTGGCTGCTGGCGCACTGGCTGCTGGGGCACTGGCAGCCGGGACACTGGCAGCCGGGGTGATAGCTACCTGTGCTGCGGCATCCGGTCCAAGTGGCTCCGGAAGCAAGCCGGCCTGTGCGTTGGCGGCCAGCACCAGGGCGGCAGTCACCAGGCTACTCGCCAGGAGGCTCTTCCACTGCGGATTTCTTTTCATCGCTTTCTCCTTTCTTGTTACGTGGTGTGGCTGCATGCCCCTCCCTATCCGACATCTGCGGTGCAACCAGGGACGATCGGCCTGCACCCAGGTAGGCCCTGTCCGGGCAGCACTCGAACTTATTCCGGAAGCCGGAACCCTCCCTTCCAACAAGGCGCCGACTCCAGCTCACCGACAGGGTAGTCAAGCGCATCCTATCATCAGTTCGTCGCCTGCCAATGCCTCCGCGTCAGCACGGATAACCGGGTCACTGCACCGCCGCTAGCCGCCGGCAGCTTTCCTTGTCGACACGATCAGGCCGCTTGGCACGACTTCCGATCATCTGTCCCGCCATCACCGCTCATGCCTGGCGGGTCGGGTCATGGCGCGGTACGTCGCGTTCAACAAGGCACCGCCCCCCCTGTAGGAGCCCGATTCATCGGGCGATTGGCGGTGTTCGTGACGGCCTAGCGGCCTTCCAGCTCGCTCACCAGGCGCTTCACGTTCGGGTCATTCGGCAGGATCTCGGCGGCCTTCCTTGCGTAGCGCAGTGCCGCTCCCTGGTCGCCCGCCTCACGACTCATCGAAATCAGCGCACTCAGAATTTCGAGATCGTTCGGGTGGCGCTTGTTGGCGCTGCGCAGCAGTGCCAACGCCGCATCGCGCTTGCCGCCCGAGTGCAAGGCGATGGCTTCGACGTAGGCGTAGCGCGCATTGTCCGGAGCCAAGCGGGCGGCCTCGGCGAATTCCTGCAGCGCCGCGGCACTCTCCCCCTTGCGGGTCAGCAGCAGACCCAGCGCATGATGCAGATCAGCGTTGCGTGGCAGCACAGCCAGGCCCTGGCGCAAGACCTTTTCCGCCTCGGGATCACGCCCCTGCTGGCGCCAGGTGTCGGCCAGATTGACATAGGCGCCGACGGCCTGCGGATCGAGGGTGATCGCCCGCTGGAAGGCCGCAACGGCCTCATCGACACGTCCCTGGCGTAGGCGCAGGTTGCCGAGGTTGACATTGGCCGACGGCCAGTCGGCCTCCTGTTCGAGCGACGCCACGTACTCCTGCAAGGCGGCTTCGCGTGCCGCGCGCCGAGCCGACGGGATCTGGCTCCCAGGGACGTCGGCGAGGAGTCTCGCGGCCTCGATGCGCACCCCGAGAACCGGGTCGGAAAGCAGGGGTGAAGCACTCAGCACGCGATTCAGCGGGTCGACCGGCGCGAGCATGCCGAGTGCCGCAATGCGCACCGATGGATCAGTATCCTGGAGCAGAGCACGGGTGGCCGGCAGGGTGTCGGGGTTGACGTAGGGCTGCGCCAGCGTCGCCGCAGTGGCGCGCACGATCGCCGGCGCGGCCGGGCTGCCGGCCAGTTCAAGCAGGCTCGGCAGGGCGCGCACGCCCTGAGTCTGGCCGGCGTGCAGGACGGTGCCGTAATGCGGACGCTCGCGCCAGGCCTTGCCATACCACTTGTCCATGGCGGTAGCGGCCCACTTGGCATCCTTGTCACTATGGCACTGCGTGCAGGCATTCGGGCTGCCGAGCGCGATCGACAGGTCGGGACGCGGGACGCGCAGACTGTGATCCGGCCGGGCGTGGATGACCATGTAGTTCTGCGCGGGCATGTGGCAAGTGACGCACTCTGCGCCCTTGCCACCCGCCTTGTGCTGGTGGTGTTTGGGCAGGTCGAATTCGCTTGCCTGATGGCAACGCGTGCACAGCGCGTTGCCTTCGGCGCGCAGCTGCTGCGAGTGCGGCTCGTGGCAGTCCATGCAGGTGACGCCGTTTTGATGCATCTTGCTCTGCAGGAAGGAGCCCCAGACATAGACTTCCTCGCGTTGTTGCCCGTCGGGATGATAGTTCGGCGCGGTGAGCATCGCCAGGCGGTGGCTGTCTTCGAGTGGCGCACCGACCTTGCGGGCCTCGGTCAAGGTACCGCGCCGCGAATGGCACGCGCCGCAGCTGTTCATGCCGGCTGGGTCGGCGAGCCGATCGCGCACGGCGAATTTGGCGCTCTCGCCGGGAAATCTCCAGGCCTCCTGCCAGCCGCTCTTCAGCGATGGCAGGCCCTTGTCATCGTCCGCGGCGTAGGGAGGCTTGCTTCTGCCGGCCCAATCCAGGTGCGCGGAAGCGGGACCGTGGCAGGACTCGCAGGCGACATTGATTTCGCTGAACGTCGTCTGGTAGCTGTTGCTGGCCGCATCGTAGCCCTTGCGCAGATTGGTCGAGTGGCACTCGGCGCACTGCAGGGCCCAGTTCTGGTAGATCCCCGTCCAGTGCAGCGGGTCCTGGTGGTCGATCTTCTGGTCAGGATAGAGGTGGAACCAGCGTTGGCCCCCTTCGCTTTTCGGCCGTGCGTCCCAGGCAATCGGCAGCACCTGATAGCGTCCCCCGGGAAAGGCGATCAGATACTGCTGCAGTGGATAGACGCCGAAAGTGTAGCGGATCGGGTAATCGGCAAGCTTGCCGTCGGGGCCATCGGTACGCACCATGAACTTGCCGTCGGCACTCCTGAAGAAAGTCGACTCGACCCCCTGCTGTGTGAACCGACCGTCGGCAAAATCACCGAGCACCGTGGCAGCCGTGGCATCCTGCATGGCGAGCTGGTGGTGCGAACCGCTCCATGCCTTGAATTCGCTCTCGTGACAGCTCTGGCAGCTGCTTGCCCCGACGTAGGTGGCCGCAGCCGGCGCCGGCGCTGGCGCCGCCGCATCACTCGCCGCCACGACCGGGACGGCTGGCAGCGCTGGCGCTACCGAAGGCATGGTCACGACATCAAGCACGGCGATCACCAGCAGCAGGGCCAGACCGGCGAGCAGCAGAAAGCGGTTCCGCTTTCTTGTCGGCGTCACCGCGTCCCCCGGCAAGACGGCGGCAGGCATCGCGCGCGTGCCGGGTTTCGGTGGTGATCGTTTGCTCATTTTTTCCGTGCCTGGCGTATCAGAAAGCAGATTTTTCGCGACTTGTCGAGAGCGACTGGCGCCGCGCCGCTCCTGCCCGGTGGCGGCAGAAACGCGCCTGCCGCGAGCGAACGGCTAGAACTAGCGCGTACCGCTCATTGCCGGCGGTTGCGCCTCACTCGGCGACGGCATCTGGGCAAGCAGGCAACGCACACCCGGCGAATCGGGCTGCGCGGAGTAAGCCCCCTGCAGGTCCGCGACATAAGCTGCCCGGGGGATCTCGCCATTGTAGAAGCGCGACGTCACGTCGAGAAAATAGGGCGTCTGGAGAAAGTCCGAGGTGATTTCCACATTTCCAATCCGCTGATACAGGCACTTGCTCTGAACCCGATTGAGAAAGTCTTCATACGGGGCGTCAGGCAGGAAGGCGTCGGGCGCGCATCCGCCAACGACCAGCGCAGCCAGCAGTGCACCCGCAAGCGTCCTGGCAGGGCAATGGCAGGCCCCCGGACGACGTTCGGGACCCGATAGCTCAGGTTTGGAGGCGGAAAATGTCATGTTCACTCATCCGGAATCTGGATTGCTCTGGATTGCGGGTGTCGGCCTGCTGGCCAGGCCGACACCCGGCGGGAAATTGTCGCTCAGCGCGGAACGACGCGTGCGTCCTCGCCACTGCCTTCGATGTAGACCCGCTGCCCCTTGCTGATGCCCGGGTTGACGGGCTGCGTCACCGACACCAGCACGCCGCTGCTGACGCGAACGATCACCTGCTGCGCGGGGATCGGCTTGTCGTACTTCTTCTGGACTTCGTGACCGGCGACCGCGCCGCCGACTGCACCAAGGACCATCGCCACGTCGCGACCAGTACCGGCACCAATCAGGCTGCCAACCCCGAGACCGGCCAGGCCACCGACGACAGCGCCGACACCGGAATGGTGATCGCTGGACAACTCGGTATTGATGATCTGTTCGACGACTCCCGCGCGTATTTCCATCTGACCCGGCTGTTGCCCGGGAGCGGCGCAGGCGGCGACGGCCAGCGCAAGCACCAGAGTCGACACATAGGAAGAGATTTTCTGGAACATTTGGACCTCCTTGGGGTTGTTTTTTTACGTGTATGGCACGCGGCATTGTACGTCAGGTCCCTGTTGTCTTGTTGGCTCAGTCAGGGGACAGCGCGGGCGCCTCAGTGGTCTCTTCCGGCGACAGGGCCGCGTCGGGAGCAACGGCATCGGGTGCTAGAACCATCCCTCCCTGATCCTGCTCAGGCGACAGGGCAGCGTCCGGCTGAACAGCGTCCAGCGACTCGACCGGCGGCGGGTCCATCTGTTCCGGGGAAAGCGCCGGGTCGGGCGCGATCGCGTCCGGCGAAAGGGCCGGATCCGGAACGATGGTCGTGCGCTGCGCGGCTGCGCTACCCGCTGCCAGCAGGCAGGCGAGCAAGACGAGCGGCGCGACGCGTGAACGATGGTTGGCAGCGATTCTCATAGATACCTCTCCGGTGATGGCCCACTCACGGCTGGGCCGATTCCTTCGGCAACGCCGCCTGCTCGGGCTCCGCGGGAGCGGCGTACCAGTTGGCGCGGTCCACCACCTTGGCCGCCGCGGTGTCGGCTTCGTAGTTTGGCGTCATGATCTGGACAGCGTACTCATTGAAGACGTCGAGGATATTGCGCTGCAGCTGCGCATGCAAACGCGGCACGGCATGGGCGTCCCGGCAATGGGCGTTGATTTCGTAGCTGACGCAGAAATCCCCGAGTTCACCATAGAGCACGAACGGTCGCGGTTCGGCGAGTAGACCCGGCGTGCGCGTCACGGCCATCAGCAAGAGGGCCTCGACCTGACGCCAGGGGGTCTCGTAACCGATGCCGACCCGGCTGTGCACGATCAGCCCCTTCTCGGCGGCCAGGGAGCTGTAGTTCACCACGTGCCCGTTGAGGATCTGCGAATTGGCGATGGTCACCTCCTCGTTCTTCAAGGTGCGCAGATGCGTGACCTGCGCGTGGATGTCGATCACGTCACCGATCACCTCGCCAATCATTACCCGATCGCCGAGCTTGAAAGCACGTCGGTAGGTGATCATCAAACCGGCGATGAGGTTGGCAATCGCCGACGATGAGCCCAGCGAGACGACCAGCCCGACCAACAGCGAAATCCCCTTGAAGGCGTCCGAGTCGGATCCCGGGATGTACGGATAGGCGACGATGACCGCGAAGGTCAGCACGGCAAAGCGCACGATCTTGTAGGTTGGCCAGGCCCATTCGCGTTCGAAATCCTCCAGGCTCACCGCCCCGCGGGCGACCGCGCCGAAGAAAAGTCGGATCAGACGCAGGACGAAGCGTACGACAAGCGCCAGAATCACCAGAAAGACCAGGTCCGGGAAGTAGCCGACAAAAGCGTCGCCCATGGTTTTCAGGGGCCGGATGACGACGGTGGTCAGCTCCCTGGCGAAGGCGCGCGTCCACGGGAAGCCGCCGAGCACGAAGTCGAGGCAGGCAAAGACGGCGACCGCGATGGTCAGGAAACGCAGCGCCGACACCGCGGCACGCAGCACAGCCCAGATGCGCTCGGCACGCACGATCTCGAAGGACCGGATTTCCAGGCTGCCGACGCGGGAACGCAGGCGCTTGGCCAGCCAGGCGTGCAGCCGGCCTGTCAGCCAGATCACCGCGGTCACCATCAGGGCCAGGGCAGCCATCGCCGCAGCCGCCTCGACGGCGTGCTTGCGCAGCACCTCCGGCGTGCGCTCGCGGCGATAGTCGGCAATGGCGGCGCTGATCCGCTCGCTGTTGGCGATCGCCAGATCTTCGCGCTCGGTCTGCTCGACGCGCGCGTCAGCGTCGAACAAGGTCATCAGCCGCTTATCGCCGACACTGATTGTGCTATGGGTGCTCGAATCGGTCACCTGCACGACTGCCGCTTCTGCCGCCGGATCGCCGGCGAAGCTCTCGATGCGCGCGACGATTGCCGCGGCGCGAGCTTCGGCCGGAAAACTGGTCACCCCGCGCACGCGAAAGAGAACGCGACCATCCACCTCGACCGGAGCGGTCAGGATTTCAGCGTCGGGATGCAACTCGCCCCATGGCGTTCCCACCTGCGCCAGCGCCGTCGAGGCAATCGCCATTGCCGGCAGCAGAACCCACAGCCGCATGATTCCAGAGCGCTTGAAGTCCACCTCAGCCCTACCCTTTGCCGCGAATGAAAGGAACAGTACTCTGGGTCGCGGAATCGGCGCCCCCGCTGGCCGACCCGGTGAGGCGTCGGCCTCAGCGTGGCAGGCACCAAGGACGGTCCGGCGCAACCCTCTCAAGCGCGGCAGATTAGCACAGATGAGCCATCGCCTTCTGGCGGCTGCGGGGACGCAAGGCGGTATCAGGCGTCGCGCGCCGCGGGCTTGTTGACCACACAGTGGCGACCGTCTCATACTCCCCCGTATGGTCTTCGATCTGCTTACTATCCTGCACCTGCTCGCCGTGGTGGTGGTTTCACTGCGCATCTTTTCGCGCCGGACGTCGCACGGTACGGCCCTGGCCTGGCTGCTGCTGATCATCACCCTGCCTGCCGTCGGCGTCCTGATGTATCTCATGATCGGCGAACGCCGTCTCGGCAAGATCTGGATGGATCGGGCGATCGCCATGCAGCCGCAGCTGCTGCGCTGGGCGCAGGACATCCCGGCCTCGACCCTGGTCGACCCCGGCACGCTGAGCACGGCTGCAGAGAGCGTCAGCCGGCTTGCCACCGGCTCGGTCGGACTGCCCCTGATGGGTGGCCATCGCCTGCAGCTGCTGACCGACAGTGCCTCCATCATGCGTGCGCTGATTGCCGACATCGACGCCGCCCGCAGCTCTGTCCATCTGGAGTTCTATATCTGGAGCGCTGGCGGTTTTGTCGACGATCTGGTCGCCGCGCTGGTGCGCGCGGCGCAACGCGGCGTCCCTTGCTCGGCGCTGATGGATTCACTCGGCAGCCGCCCCTTTTTCAAGAGCGAAGCCATCGGCCGGCTACGCGATGCGGGGGTGAACATCGTTGAGGTCCTGCCAGTCAGTCCGCTACGCGCCCTGTTTGTCCGCTTCGACCTCCGCGACCACCGCAAGATCGCGGTCATCGACCGCCGCGTCGCCTATACCGGCAGCATGAATATTGCCGACCCGCGCTTCTTCAAACAGAACGCCGGCGTCGGCGAGTGGGTCGATGCCATGGTGCGCATCGAGGGGCCGGCGGCTTGGGTCCTCGAAGCGGTGTCACTGTCGCTCACCGCGCTGCAGACCGGCAGTGACTTCGCGCCACCGCCACCGCCCGATCTGGCCGCTGCGGGTGACAGCCATGTGCAGATATTTCCCTCCGGACCACAAGCGTCCACCCAGCACATCGAGCAACTGCTGGTCGCCGCGCTCTACGCCGCCAGGCGAGAAATCGTCCTCACCACGCCCTATTTCATTCCCAGCGAAACGCTGCTCACGGCACTGCGCTCAGCCGCAATACGCGGCGTGCGCGTGATCCTGATCGTGCCCGAAAAGATCGACTCGACGCTGGTCCGCTACGCCAGCAACGCCTACGTCGACGACCTCTTGGCCGTCGGCATCACCATTCTTCGTTTCGGCGATGGCCTGCTGCACACCAAGAGCATGGTCGTCGATGAAGAGATCACCATCTTCGGAACGGTCAACCTCGACCTGCGCAGCTTCGAGCTGAACTTCGAAGTCTCGATGCTCACCTATGACCGTGAGTTCTCGGCTGCGGCGCGCGCGATGCAAGGGCAATACGAAAGCAAGTCACAGCCGCTGCAATTGGCG
This sequence comes from Candidatus Accumulibacter adiacens, assembly GCA_000987445.1. Taxonomy (GTDB): domain Bacteria; phylum Pseudomonadota; class Gammaproteobacteria; order Burkholderiales; family Rhodocyclaceae; genus Accumulibacter; species Accumulibacter adiacens. The sequence continues at coordinate 9,094 of LBIU01000141.1, forward strand.
CGTTGGCGCGGCCGGCCAGACTGGCGCCGGCGGCTGGAAAACGCGGTGCAGGTACTCAGTCCGCTGCTCTGAGGCGGGCGACGGCCGGACAAGCGACGGCTGCCTTACGTGACCGCAGCCGAGAATTGGTCCCTCATGACTCAATTCTTCACGTTCTCTGAGCAGACTTTGTTCCCCGCTCAGTCTGGTCGCCGAGTAGGTAACGCTGTTCGAGGGCTGGACACGCGAACGCGGCGCCCACGCGCGCCGTAATCGCCTGTGACGCAAGTCGAGGATCGCGCGAAATGAGGAAATTCAAAGCCTTCATCTCCTACAAGCACGTCAGCAGCACGCGCTTCGCAGAAAACCTGGAGCTGGCGATCAAGGCCTACGCCAAGCCGATCTACCGGCTGCCAGTTGCCGTCTTCCGTGACGAGAAGTACTTGAAACCCGGCTTGGATCTGCCAACGATGATCCGGAGCGCGCTAGATCAATCGGAATACCTGATCTATCTGGCGTCTCCGGAAGCAGCCAGCTCTGATTGGGTACGCCGCGAGCTTGAGCAGTGGTGTTCAGACGCCATGCGATGCGAGCGGCTGATCGTGATCCTGACCGCCGGGCGCATCGCAGTCGACGCAAGGATGCAGCGCCTGGTCTGGGAGCAGACGACCGCCCTGCCCGCATCACTCGCCACGACGATCACGACGATTCCTTTCTACGTTGATCTCGCATGGGCAGAGCGACCCGAACAGCAGACGCTTCTGGACCCCGACTACAAGAAGGCCATCAACGTGATCGTCGCGAAGCTGCGCGACGTGGATCCCATCGAACTCTCTGGCGAGGAGATTCTCCAATATCGCCGCAATCGTCGCATCCGCAGCGCTTTCCTTGGCGCTATCACCGTCCTCGCTACCCTCCTCGCGGCAACGGCGTGGTTCGCTTGGCGACAGATGCTCGACGCCGATGCGCGTGCCCGCGAGGCGACCTCGCGCCGGCTTGCAGCGGAGGCCGACAGAATCGCGGAAGACCGAATCGACACCGCCCTGCTCCTCATGGCCCAGGCCTTTCGCATGGGCAACAACGCAGCGCTACTCGAAAGCTGGTGGCGGCTGCTCGGTTCTGCCACGCTGCCCGAAACCTATCTTCCCGTGCGCGCCTCTTCCCTGTACTTCGAGCCCGATGGGCGACTCATCGCTGTTACGCCGAATGGTGAGCAGTCCTTCGCGGTTGAGGACGGGCACTGGAACACCGTGCCAGGGTCCTCCACCGCTGAGGCAGTCCAAGCGAGCGAGTCGATCACCTGGATATGGTCGGGTGGATGCGAGCAAGGATTCGACTGTGACGAGAACGGCGTATGGGAGTGTGCGGAGTTCGAGGGGCGCATCATCGGGCCGTATGGCGATACTGACGATTTCTGTGTCACCAGTCGCATTCGGGTGCCCGACTGGTGTGACGGGAAAACCATTGAAATGCCTGGCTTCGACGTTCGCGTCAGGCGCCTCGGGCGCCGGGTAGAGCTGAGCACGAACCGAGCTGCCGCGTACTTTGGCTGTCGCCCTGCAAGCGACGAGGGCGCGGCGACCGGGGCGTCGCGGCCGACACTGATCGCCGGAACACCAGAGGTATTCTCCGAGGCGATCAGCAAGCGCCTCGCCGAGGGTGGTGCAGCCATCCGCTGGCTCAGCCGGAGCTTCGACGGAAACTGGCTTGCGGTCGTTCGCGAAGGAGGCGCCGCGGAAATCTGGCAGGTCACTGACGGCAGGCCGTTTCGTCCCCGGCCGGGCATGCAGACTATCGCCCTGCCCACGCCGGTGCAAGCGATCGCCTCATCGCGCAGCGGTGCCGTGGCACTCGCTCTGGCGCCGTCCGAGCCAGGAGGAAAAGGGGCCATCGTCTTCTGGAAGCAGTACGAGCGGATGCTTGCTGGTCAGGATCCGGATCTCACGATCAAGGACGGATGGCGAACGCGAGGACGACTCGGCGGCGTGCTGGAGATCTCGCCGCGTGGCGAGCGCATCGCCTCGGGTGCGGACGTCGAGGTTCTCGTGTGGGATACCGTTTCCGGCCAGCAGATACGGCGCATCCAGATCGGACGGGCGGCAGCCATCGAGGCGTCCATTTCAGTCGACGCTCAATGGCTCGCCCTTCAGCTACACCCATTGGACGGAGCCTCCGACCCGCCTCCAAAAGCCTTTCGCTTGCAGCCCGGACGCGATCACGAGCAGCTTGGACGCGAGGCCGTGCGCGCGCTGGCATTTCATCCCGACAAGGCAGACCTATTGCTGACTGCCGGGGCGTCGGGCATTAGTACCCAGATCATTGACAAAGTGGATCGCGGCCAGCAACTCGCCACCGAAGTGGCTGACTTCGTGACCGTCGAACCACTGCGACAGCTAATCGGCGCCGCCCTGGCCGACAGCTCGCTGCTTGTGCGTACGCTCGACGATACTGGCGAGTCTTTCCGCTCGGGCCGGCGCGATAGTCTCGCCACGGCGCTGGCGTTTCACACGCCGGACGAATTGATTCTGAGAACATCACTTTCGGCACTAGAGGCATGGGACTGGCGTTCGAACGCCTGGCTGACGGTCAGTGCCGGCGCACACAAAGACGTCGTTTCGTTCCCCGACGGGTTGACGCTGACTCTCACCGATGACGGCCGAGCGCTTGCCTTTGAGCTTCACCCCGCCCGCTGGCTCGCGCTCACCTGCGGAATCGTCCGCAGGAATCTGAGCCACGCTGAATGGCGCCGGCACATCGGCGGATCCTTTGACTATGAGTGCGCGTGTCCTGCGCACCCGCCCGGAGCCGGCTGGCCCAGCGACAGCTGTCCATCCGCCGTCGTACCGCGCGCGTTGCCAATACGCTAGCCTGCACCGTCGATGTTGGCGCCAAGAAAACCGGGATGAGCATCGGGCTGCCCCTGAACGCCGAGCTCGCATTCGACGGCGCTGTCAGAGCGGTCGACTCGTGGGCCAATCTGCCCGTTTTGCCGGTACCGGGCGATGCCGCGCAGCCGCCAGCAGCGCCGCAGACAGGCAGCGATGACTGGCCGCGCCAGGCCGAAATCGCCGCGGACGCGGTGCTGCTCGGCGGGGGCAGCCGCGTCGCCGGCGTGGCGTCGAAGCGGTCACCGAGCGCCAGGAGCAGCCGGATTCGCTTGCTGCCCTGGGTGACGCGCAGTTTGACGGCCTCCGCCTGGCTCGCGAGCTCGATCTGCGCGCGCAAGGCACCACCTTCGTGGATCGGAAGCGACACGCCGGTGCCGGCGGCGGCCAAGCACGGAAACCGGTAGGCATCCGAATGATCGGAGTCCACCGGAGATTGAAAGAGAACGGCAAATAGCCTATCGTCCCTTGGTTAACGCTGGAGCTTAGGGATCGGGCGCGATCACCAGAGTACTGCAGTTCTCGCGGAGGATTTCTGGCTTCGCTTCGGGTGATTGCGCACGCGATGTCGCAGGAAGATACGAGGGGTCATTAGCCGGTCAATAGTCATCACACAAGGAGATCATGATGCTCAAGACGATCACAGCGAATTACGACAGCAAGATCACCGTCGCCAATGTCGTTGACGATATGGTCAATAACGGAATCCCGCGCGACGATATCTACAGGGACGATACCGGGATGCAGGTCAAAGTCATGGTTCCGGAAACCGGCGTGCAGGGAATAAGGGAGCTTCTGCAGCGGCATCGTCCGACCAACATGAACTGACGAACGCGGTGCCCCCCACATTACGGCGACCGGTCGAGCCCGGCCCTAGGAGCCGGAAAGCCCTCCCAGAGCCCCGCATCGGCGGGGACCCGCCTGGCGGCTTCGATGCGGGGAGCGCTTTCTTGCCGAGCAAGCTCGTTCCTCAGCCAGGACGCTTTCGCCCGGCAGCCAAGCGTCGTCGTTACTGTGGCGGATTGACCACCACGTAGGTCACCGAACTCCCTTCATACTGCGGCTGGTAGTAGGTCCCACCGCACTGCTGATAGGTCACGCCAGCGTAGGCGTAGGGCGCGCAGCTCGGCGGCAGGGAGTAGACGATCGAGCCGACGACCGCGGCGGTCACTGCGACCGCAGCCCCGACCGCGACTGCGGTCCCTACCGGGTGATGGCGGCGGTGATCGACATCGACATTGACGTTGCGATTGACGTTGCGATTGACGTTGCGATTGACGTTGCG
>LBIU01000015.1 GCA_000987445.1 Candidatus Accumulibacter adiacens
GAGCACGCTTCCTGCCCGTCCCGGCCTGCATTCACAGAGTTTATTGGACCGCGGCACAGCTCGTTTGCTAGGTTGACGCTTCGACTGCGAGAGATTCGGCGCCTACGCAAGCGTCTCGATGGGGAGACCGACGATGAGCAAGCTGCCTGACGACAATGGTTTTATCGGCGAATCAGTCGTTTTCCGGGAGATGTTGGCGATTCTCGCTCGCGTCGCACGCTACGACACCAGCGTCCTGATCAGCGGCGAAACCGGCACTGGCAAGGAAATGGCGGCGCGAGCCATTCACTATCAGGGCCAACGGCGGGATCGACCGTTCATTCCGGTCAATTGCGGCGCATTGCCCGATCAGCTGGTTGAAAACGAGCTCTTCGGGCACGCCAGGGGCGCCTACACCGATGCCCGCGAGAGTCAGCTCGGCCTGATTGCGCAGGCTGCGGGGGGCACCCTGTTCCTTGACGAAGTGGATACGCTGACTGCCAAGGCGCAGGTCAGCCTGTTGCGCTTCTTGCAGGATGGTCAGTACCGTCGCCTGGGCAGTAGTGTGGTCGAAAAAGCCGACGTGCGCGTCGTCGCGGCCTGTAACAGTGATCTCTCGCAAGCGATCGAACACGGGGCGTTTCGTGCCGACCTCTACTATCGTCTCACGGCCTTGGAGCTGCACGTGCCACCGCTGCGCGCTCGCGGGCAGGACGCCGTGCTGCTGGCGCGGCACGTCATTGCCGAAGCCGCCAGTCAGTATCACCTGGCAGTCAAGGAACTGCACGCGGATACTGTCCAGTGGTTGCTTACCTACGCCTGGCCGGGCAACGTTCGCGAGCTGCAGAATCGTATCCAGCGCGAGTTCCTGTTGTGTGACGAGCCGCAAGTCAGGGTCCACGAAGCAGCGCCTGAAAATGATCGCCGGCAGCAGCATGATCGCCGCTCCTTGCCGGCCAGCCCGGCGCCACTCAATTTCAACGAAGCCAAGCAGCAGGTGCTGCAGGCTTTCGAGCGCGGCCAGCTGCTGCGCCTGATGTCGGAAAGCGCCGGCAATGTTTCGAGCGCCGCCCGTCTGGCCGGCAAGGAGCGGCGCGCGCTCGGCAAGCTGCTAAAAAAGCACGGCATCGCGCCCGGTGACTTCCGGCACCCCTGAGCGGCTTCAGACGCTCCTTCCTGCCTTACCGTGAAAGTCGCGTCCGCGACTCACCAAGCTCCCCTCCCTCCCGTGCTGCCACCGGCTGGCTCGCCGCAGCTGACTTTCCGTTGCTGACGCGCCGAGGCGTGTCGCCTGGCGTCGGCAGGAGACGTTGACCGCTGCCGCTGACTGCTCCCGTTTTCCACGCGCCTCTTGCCCATAGCACGAACATTGCTTTGGGAAGGAGGTCGTTGGACGTCTTCTCAGGGAAGGGAGCCCATGCAGCCGCAGCCACGCCTAAGCGAGGTGGTAGACGCCATCCTGCGCTACCTGCACAGCCATCCGGATGCGGCGGATACCGTTGATGGCATTTGCGAGTGGTGGTTGCCCAAGCATTGGCGGGTCGATGCTCGCTTCGTGCAAGCGGCTCTCCTGCGCATGCAGATGCAGGG
>LBIU01000003.1 GCA_000987445.1 Candidatus Accumulibacter adiacens
TGCGTTCGGGACAAAGCGCGGCCGGCGAGGGCTTCGAATGCTGGCTGCTGAAATTCGACGGCGTTTCCGGCAACAAGGACAAGGAACTCGAAGACCCGCAGGGCTACGGCAGCATCGAGTTCGCCTATCACCTGATGGCCACGGCGGCAGGAATCACCATGAGCGCCTGCCGGCTGCTCGATGAAAACGGACGGCGGCACTTCATGACCCGCCGTTTCGATCGCCCAGCGGGTGGGGAAAAGCTGCACATGCAGTCGCTGGCTGCGCTGGCGCATTTCGATTTCAACCGGGCCGGCGCCTACGCCTACGAGCAGGCGTTGCTGACCATCCGCCAGTTGCGCCTGCCGATGGCCGCCGTCGAGGAGCAGTTCCGGAGAATGGTGTTCAACATCGTGGCCCGCAATCAGGACGATCACGTCAAGAACATCGCCTTCCTGATGAACAAGGAAGGCGAGTGGTCGCTCGCCCCGGCCTTCGACGTCACTTACAGCTACAATCCCTCCGGTTCCTGGACGGCCAGGCACCAGATGACGCTGAATGGGAAACGCGACGGCTTCACGCTGGCGGATTTCAAGGCCTGCGCGAAAACGGCGCTGATGAAACCGGGCCGTGCGGCGACGATCATCGCGGAAGTGCAGGCGGCCGTGCGGCGCTGGCCGGAATTCGCCGCTGACGCACGCCTCGCGGACGACTGGCGCGACAGGATTCAAACAACCCACAGGCTGTCCTTTCCGGGAAAATGAGGCTTGACGAATCCCCTGGAGCAGACGGATAGATGATCCGCCCCCGCGACTCCCTGCACCTCGCCCTGCGCGCGATCACCGCGCACCGCCTGCGCAGCTTCCTGACCCTGCTCGGCATTGCCGTCGGCATAGCGGCGGTGATCCTGCTGACCTCGATCGGCGAAGGCATCCATCGCTTCGTGCTCGCCGAATTCACCCAGTTCGGCACCAACGTGATCAGCATCTCGCCGGGCCGGACGAAAACCGCCGGGCATGCGCCGAGCGGCATCCCGACGTCGGTGCGACCACTGACGCTCGACGACGCACGCGCCCTGGCCCGCCTGCCGCACATTACCGGTATGACGGCAACGGTCTGGGGCAATACCGAAGTCAATGCCAATGGCCGATTGCGGCGCACGACGGTCAATGGCGTCAGCCCCGACATGCTCAAGGTGTTCAGCATCAAGGTGCGCAGCGGCCAGTTCCTGCCCGCCGAGGACGCCGACAGTGCGCGCGCCTTCATGGTTCTCGGCGCCCGCCTCAAGGAAGAGTTGTTCGGCAGCGCCAACCCGCTCGGCGCCCGCGTCAGCGCCGGTGGCATGCAGTTTCGCGTCATCGGCGTCCTCGAAGCCAAGGGACAGTTCCTGGGCATCGATCTCGACGACGCCGCCTACATCCCGACCGCGCGGGCACTGGAGCTGTACAACCGCGACGGCATCATGAAGATCGATCTGTCGTACGAGGAAGGCGTGCGCACCGCCGGCGTCAGCGCGCGCGTCAAGGCGACGCTGACGGCGCGCCACGGTCGCGAGGATTTCACGATCACCACCCAGGAAGACATGCTGCGCACGCTGTCGAACATCCTCGACGTGCTGACCATGGCCGTCGGCGCGCTGGGCAGCATCTCGCTCCTCGTCGGCGGCGTCGGCATCGTCACCATCATGACCATCGCGGTCAGCGAACGCACCGGTGAGATTGGCCTGCTGGTCGCCCTGGGGGCGCCGCGGCGAACGATCCTCGGCCTGTTTCTCGGCGAAGCGGTCGCCCTTTCGGCGCTCGGCGGCCTGTTCGGGCTGCTGCTCGGCTTCGGCCTGGCGCAGCTGCTCCACCTGCTCGTGCCGGCCCTGCCGGTGCACACGCCGCTCAGCTTTGTCGCCCTGGCCGAACTCATCGCCGTGGTCATCGGCCTGCTGGCCGGGGTCTTGCCGGCCCGGCGTGCGGCGCGGCTGAATGCGGTGGACGCGCTACGCGCCGAATGAGGCGCTGCGGCTCGCTGGCGGCGACCAGCGGCGCGGCGGCTTCCCGAGCGCACCCCTTCCCACCTTCTTTTTTCTACAAGGACCCACGATGAGCAAGCCACCCCTGCGCATTTACCACAACAGCCGCTGCTCGAAGAGCCGCGCCGCCTGCCAGTTGATTGCCGAGAAAGGCGTCGAAGCGGAGATCATCGACTACCTCAAGACGCCGCCGAGCCGCGAAGAGCTGCGCGCACTGCTGACCAAGCTGGACATGAAGGCGGCGGATCTCGTGCGTCGCGGCGAAGCGGTTTTCAAGGAAAACTACGCCGGACGTTCGCTGAGTGATGACGAGTGGCTGGATGCCCTGGCCACACACCCGATTTTGATCGAACGGCCGATCGCCGTGCGTGGCGAGCGAGCGGTGCTCGGCAGACCGCCGGAGAAGGTGCTGGCCTTGCTGTAGGCAACGCGGCGCGAGGGATGTCCTCGCGCCGGCCGGCAATGCTTCACTTGCGCGCGCCGCCCTTCACCGTCCACGAATCCCTGAGCGTCACCGTGCGATTGAAGACCGGGGCGCCAGGCTGCGAGTCCATGCGATCGGCAACGAAGTAGCCATGCCGTTCGAACTGGAAGCACTCTTCCACCTGCACTGTCGTCAGCGAGGGCTCGAGCCAGGCCTGGATGACGCGCATGCTGTCCGGATTCAGGTCGTCGCGGAAATCGCGTTCGACACCTTCGGGGTCAGCCTCGCGCCGGGCACCCGGTGACGGGACGGAGAACAGCCGGTCGTAGAGGCGGACTTCGGCGGGACAGGCCTCGGCCAGCGATATCCAGTGCAGGTTGCCCTTGACCTTGTAGCCATCGGCGCCGGGCGTGCCGCTTTTCGAATCGGCGAAATATTCGCAATGAACGGCGCTGACGGCACCGCTGTCGTCAAGGTCGAAGCCGGTGCATTTGACGACATAAGCATAACGCAGACGAGCCATGTTGCCGGGATAGAGGCGATGGTAGCCCTTGCTCGGCTGCACCATGAAGTCCTCGCGTTCGATCCACAGCTCGCGGCCAAAGGGCATCGCGCGCTTGCCGGTTTCCGGCTTCAGCGGGTGATTGGGCGCGAAGCACTCCTCGCTGCCGCCGGCCGGATAGTTGTCGATGATCAGCTTGAGCGGATCGAGCACCGCGACGCGGCGTTCGGCCGCCTCGTTGAGCACTTCGCGCATGCAGTCTTCGAGCAGCGAGTACTCGATCAGCGAGTCCGATTTCGAGACCCCGACGCGCTCGGAAAAAAGCCGAAAACCCGCCGCCGGGTAGCCGCGACGGCGCGCGCCGACGAGGGTCGGCAGACGCGGGTCGTCCCAGCCGGCGACGTGCCCTTCCTCGACCAACTGGATCAGCTTGCGCTTCGAGAGGACGATGTAAGTCAGGTTCAGTCGCGAGAACTCGATCTGCTGCGGCAACGGCCGCTGCAACAGGCCGCCTTCGGCCAGCCGTTCGAGCAACCAGTCGTAGAACGGGCGCTGATCGGCGAATTCGAGCGTGCAGATCGAGTGACTGATGTTCTCGAGTGCGTCCTCGATCGGGTGCGCATAGGTGTACATTGGATAGACGCACCAGCGGTCGCCGGTGTTGTGGTGCGTGGCGTGGCGGATGCGATAGATCGCCGGGTCGCGCAGATTGATGTTTCCCGCCGCCATGTCGATGCGCGCGCGCAGGATGTGCGTGCCATCCGGAAACTCGCCCTGCTGCATGCGCTTGAAGAGGTCCATGCTCTCCTCGGCGCTGCGCTGACGAAACGGCGAATCGGCACCGGCTTCGGTGAGCGTGCCGCGACTGGCGCGCATCTCCTCGGCGCTCTGGCTATCGACGTAGGCGTGGCCGCTGCGGATCAGGTATTCGGCGAACTCGACCATCCAGTCGAAGTAGTTGGAGGCGAAGTAGAGGTTGCACTCGCTGTCTGCCGAGCCCTCGGCGAGCGGGCCTTCCCAGGAGAAGCCCAGCCAACGTACGGAATCGACGATCGAGTCGACGTATTCCTGCTCCTCCTTCTCCGGGTTGGTGTCATCGAAGCGCAGATGGCAGCGACCGCCATAGTCCTGTGCCAGCCCGAAGTTCAGGCAGATCGACTTGGCGTGGCCAAAGTGCAGATAGCCGTTCGGTTCCGGCGGAAAGCGGGTGCGGATTCTCGCCGCGTCGAGCGTCCCGGCAAGTTGCTGCGCGGCCGGCCCGGGCTGGCCCGACCAGCGGCGCGCCGCGTGCTTGCCGGCAGCGAGATCGGCTTCGATGATATTGCGGATGAAGTTGCTGCTGGCGACTGCGGAGCTGCTCGCCGCCTTGCTATCGGGCTCCTGGCTCACGGGGCGATCCTTGATTCGAGAAGCCTCGCATTTTACCCGCTCGCGCTGGCTGCGCCGCCGCTTTTCGCGGCCAGCGCGTGCGCTCGCGCTTCGAAGGCGCTGACCATGCCGGCAGCCATCGGCACGACCATCAGCTGGATCACCGGCATCAGCAGCAAGGAGCGCGTCTCGCAGTCAAGCGCGAAGTCGACCTGACAGCGATCGTCGCCGAGCGGCGTGAAGGCCCAGCGAATGTCGAAGTGCGCGAACGAGCGGTCATTGGAACGTACGCAGATCCGGTGCGGGCGATCGAGCTCGGTGCGCGTGCGAAAGCGATGCAACATGGGTCCGAGTTCCAGGCTCTGCTCGGTCTCGTAGGCCGCGTCTTCGCGGCGAACGATCCTCGCATCGGCGACCAGCGGCACGAACTGGGGATAGCGTTCGACATCGGCGACGATATCGAACAGGCACTCGGCTGCCACTGCAATGACACGGCTTTCGCGATGGGTTGCCATGGGCTGCTGCCTCCTGATTGCCGTTTCACTGCTTGCTTGCGCGTTCGGAGCCGGGCCGCGCAGGGCGCAGAATCACGCGCTGGGTAGGGTGCCCGACGGCAGCCCGCGTGCAGAACAGCAGGAATCATAGCAATCATTGACCTTTGGCGGGCAGGGGGATGTTCACGCAAGCGGCGTGAGCAAGAAGCGACAGCCCTGGGGCGAGGCCACAGCGGCCGCGGGCAGGCGCCCGGCCGGCAAGTGCCGGCAATGCGGTCAAGCGCTGCGGCGGCGGCGCGCGGCCGCCTGCGTGCGCAGTTTATTGCACGGCCGCAAGGGGAAGGATCTCGCCGGCCGGCCGGCTTGACAAGCATTTCCCTGGCGGGTAGATTCGCCTCCTGCCCGCGTTAGCATGCCGGGTTCGCGCCGATTTGACGTAAACAGATTGCGGGCGCGTTAAAAATACCGCTAAAGCGAGGCCCACATCAAGACCCGTCGAGCTTTGCGCCGACGGGTTTTTTGTTTTGCAGCGCCGCAACCGTAGATAAGGAATAGCCATGCAGCCGGACCGTACCGCCGAACTCAAAGCCTGCCTCGAAGAGAAGATTCTCGTTCTCGACGGCGCCATGGGCACGATGATCCAGCGCCATCGGCTGCAGGAGGCGGATTACCGCGGCAGCCGCTTCGCCGCGCATCCGCACGACCTGAAAGGCAACAACGACCTGCTGGTGCTCACCCAGCCCGATCTGATCCGCGCGATTCACGCCGAGTATCTGGCGGCGGGCGCGGACATCATCGAAACCAACACTTTCAACTCGACCAGCGTCTCGCAGGCCGACTACCACCTCGAAGCCATCGTCCACGAACTGAACGTCGCCGGCGCCCAACTGGCGCGTTCGGTCTGCGACGAGTTCACCGCCCGTGACCCGGGTCGGCCGCGTTTCGTCGCCGGCGGCCTCGGACCGACCTCGCGTACGGCATCGATCTCGCCCGACGTCAACGACCCGGGCTACCGCAACACCAGCTTCAACGAACTCGTCGCCACCTACCGTGAAGCCGTGCGTGGACTGTGCGAGGGCGGCGTCGACCTGATCCTGGTCGAAACCGTCTTCGACACGCTGAACGCCAAAGCCGCGCTCTTTGCCGTCGAGCAGTATTTCGAAGAGGTGGGACGGCGCTGGCCGGTAATGATCTCGGGAACGATCACCGATGCCTCCGGGCGGACGCTGTCCGGGCAGACGGCCGAGGCTTTCTGGAACTCCTTGAGCCACGTTCGACCGCTGAGCTTCGGACTCAACTGCGCGCTCGGCGCCGGCGAATTGCGCCAGTACGTCGAAGAGCTGTCGCGGATTTGCGATTGTTTCGTTTCGGCCTACCCCAATGCCGGCTTGCCGAACGCCTTTGGCGGCTACGACGAGACGCCGGAGCAACTGGCCGCGGAAGTTTCCGACTGGGCCAGGCAGGGTTTCGTGAACATCGTCGGCGGCTGCTGCGGCACCTCGCCCGAACACATCGCCGCGCTCAGCAAGGGCGTCGCCGGGGTCAGGCCGCGGCAGCTGCCGCAAGTCGAGCAGAAGCTGCGCCTATCGGGTCTCGAACCCTTCAACGTCGGCCAGGACTCGCTGTTCGTCAATGTCGGCGAGCGGACCAACGTCACCGGCTCGAAGGCCTTCGCCCGAATGATCCTGGAAGGCCGTTTCGACGACGCGCTGGCGGTCGCCCGCCAGCAGGTCGAGAACGGCGCGCAGGTGATCGACATCAACATGGACGAGGCGATGCTCGACTCGAAGGCGGCGATGGAGCGCTTCCTGAAGCTGATCGCCAGCGAGCCGGACATCTCGCGGGTGCCGATCATGATCGACTCCTCGAAGTGGGAGGTCATCGAGGCCGGCCTCAAGTGCATCCAGGGCAAGGGCATCGTCAACTCGATCTCGATGAAGGAGGGCGAAGGCGAATTCCTGCGTCAGGCACGGCTGGCACGGCGTTACGGTGCGGCGGTGGTGGTCATGGCTTTCGACGAAAGCGGCCAGGCCGACACCTACGCGCGCAAGACCGAGATCTGCGCCCGTGCCTACCAGCTGCTCACCGAGCAGGCGGCATTCCCGCCCGAGGACATCATCTTCGACCCGAACATCTTCGCCATCGCCACCGGCATCGAAGAACACAACAACTACGCCGTCGACTTCATCGAGGCCTGCAAATGGATTCGCGCCAATCTGCCGGGTGCGCAGCTCTCGGGAGGCGTCTCCAACGTTTCCTTCTCGTTTCGCGGCAACGACGCCGTGCGCGAAGCGATCCACACCGTCTTCCTGTATCACGCGGTCAAGGCCGGCCTGTCGATGGGCATCGTCAACGCCGGCATGCTCGGCGTCTACGATGACCTCGACCCGGCGCTGCGCGACAAGGTCGAGGACGTGGTCCTCAACCGCAGCGCGGAGGCCGGCGAAGCCCTGGTCGAGTTTGCGCTGACGGTCAAGGAAGGCAAGGCCCGGGACACCGGCCCCGATCTCAGCTGGCGCGAGCTGCCCGTCGAGCAGCGCCTGACGCATGCGCTGGTCAAGGGCATCAACAACTTCGTGGTGGACGACACCGAAGAATGCCGGGCGGCGCTGGAAGCCGCCGGCCAACCACCGCTGGCGGTCATCGAGGGGCCGCTGATGAACGGCATGAACGTCGTCGGCGACCTCTTCGGCGCCGGCAAGATGTTCCTGCCGCAGGTGGTCAAGTCGGCACGGGTGATGAAGCAGGCGGTCGCGCACCTGATTCCCTATATCGAAGCCGAAAAGCTGCGCACCGGCGTCAGCAGCAAGGGCAAGATCGTCGTGGCCACGGTCAAGGGCGACGTGCACGACATCGGCAAGAACATCGTCGGCGTCGTCCTCGGCTGCAATGGCTACGACGTCGTCGACCTCGGGGTGATGGTGTCCTGCGACAAGATCCTGCACGCGGCCAGAGAGCAAGGCGCACAGGCGGTCGGACTGTCGGGCCTGATCACCCCGTCGCTCGAGGAGATGAGTCACGTCGCCAGCGAAATGCAGCGCCTGGGCTTCGCCGACGGCACCGATGGCGGCCCCGCCGTGCCACTGCTGATTGGCGGTGCGACAACCAGCCGCGCGCATACGGCGATCAAGATCGCGCCGAACTACAGCGGACCGGTGATCTACGTCCCGGACGCCTCGCGCGCCGTTGGCGTCGTCACCCAACTGCTGTCGATCGACCGCGCCGCAAGCTTCAAGGACGAAGTCGCGGCCGACTACGAAAAGCTGCGCGCGCAGCACGCCAACAAGAAGGGCATCCAGCTGGTGACGCTGGCGGCGGCCCGCGCCAACCGTTTCAGGGAGGCGGAGCCGAACGGATACCAGCCCGCGGCGCCGAACAAGCCCGGCCTGCACGTGCTGCGCGATATCGACCTGGCGACCCTGGCCGAGTTCATCGACTGGGGACCGTTCTTCCA
>LBIU01000142.1 GCA_000987445.1 Candidatus Accumulibacter adiacens
TCGGACTGCTGCAGCAGCGTCGAAAACAGGCTCCGTTCCGTATCGAGAACTTCGAGATAGCTGGTTACGCCCTGGTCGTATCTGCGCTGCGAGAGCATGTTGGCGTTGCGCGCAGCCTTCTCCTGGCGGTCGACAGCGGCCAGCTCCTGGCGATAGGTGGCGATGTCGACCAGCGCATCCTCCACTTCCCGAAAAGCGGTGAGCACGGTGTTTTCGTAGTTGTAGAGAGACTCCTGCATCTTCTGCTCTTCGATTTCCACGCGGCTCTTGTTCTTGTTGAAATCGAAGATCGGACCCAGCAGTCGGCCGCCTACCGACCAGACGCCGCCGTCGGTGCTTACCGAGCCCAGGTCGCTGTTGGCAACGCCCCCTGAGCCGGTGAGCGAGATGGACGGAAAACGCAATGCCTCGGCAACGCCGACGTTCTCCGTTTGTGCCTGCAGCAGGTATTTCGCCCGGCTGACGTCCGGGCGGTGCGCCAGGATTTCAGACGGCATGCCGACCGGAATCTCCGGCACTTGCCGCTCCCCGGCCATGTTCTCGCGCGTCTTGATGGCCGCGGGCAAACGACCCAGCAGTATGCTGAGGCCGTTCTCGGTCCTGGCAATGGCGCGTTCGTAGAGAGGAATGGCAGCGGCAGCGATTTCCTTCTGGATCTGGGCCTGATTGACGTCGAGTTCGGAAATGATGCCCTTGGCAAAGCGCTGCTCGATGAGCTCGAGGCTCGCCGTCCGCGAGCGCAGGGTGTTCTCCGAAATGCTCAGGCGGCGGTGAAAATCGAGCAGCTGATAGTAACTGGCGACGACATCGGAAATCAGCGTCAGCTGGACGATCTTGAAGCCATATTCGCTGGCCATCAGATCGGCCCGCGCCGCGGCGGTGGAATGGCTGAATCTTCCCCAGAAGTCGAGTTCCCAGTTCAGGGGGGCGGCCAGGTAAACGGAGGAGCTGGTATTCGGAGAGCGGAAGCCGCCGCTGTAGTTGTTTTTCAGTGCGCCGGCTTCGACGTCGAGGCGCGGAAATTGATCGGCACGGACGAATCCGACGGTGGCCCGCGCCTGCTCGATGCGACTGGCGGCGATCTTGAGGTCCCAGTTGTTTTCGAGGGCCGTGCTCACCAGAGTAAACAGCAAGGGGTCCTGAAACAGCGTCCACCACTTCAGATCGCTGACCGCACTGGCCGACATCACCGGCGTCCGGTAGGCGGCAGGCGCGTTGGCTGGCGGTTCCTTGAAGACAGGGCCCACCGAACAGCCCGTGAGCAGAGACAGGGCCAGCGACAGGACCAGGAAACGCGGTCTCCCGCCCCAGCATTTCATGCGGCGTTCAGGCATCGATCGTTGCCCCCTGCTGCTCTTGACGTGCACGTTTCTTCTCATAGCCGGCGAGCTTGCCGATGAAGACGAAGAGCATCGGATAGAAGAATACGCCCAGCACCGTCGCCAGGGCCATCCCGCCCAACAAGGCCATGCCCATGACCACCCGAGCTTCGGCACCGGCGCCGGACGCGAGGACCAGGGGAAAGACGCCGAGGATGAACGAGAAAGCAGTCATCAATATTGGCCGGAAACGTAGCGTGGCCGCCTTGATGGCGGCGTCGAAGAGCGACAGCCCCTTGTTGAACTCGATGTTGGCGAACTCGACGATCAGGATGGCGTTCTTGGCGGCCATGCCGATCAGCATCACCAGGGCGATCTGGGCAAAGACGTTCAACTCATAACTGGTGCTCGCCAGGCGCGCCAGAAACAGCGACAGAAAGGCGCCGAAAATGGCGAAGGGCGTTCCCAGGAGAATACTCAGCGGCAAGGACCAGCTTTCGTACTGGGCCGCCAGGATGAGAAACACGAAGAGCAGCGAAAAGGCGAAGACGATCGCCCCCGACCCGGAGGACTTCTTCTCCTGGAAGGACATGTTGCTCCATGCATATCCCATATCTGCCGGCAGCGACGCCTGCGCCACCTCTTCCAGCGCGTCGAGGGCCTGGGCAGAGGTATAGCCAGGCGCAGGCGCGCCGGTCAGTTCGATGGCGCGATAGAGGTTGAAGCGGGTGGTGTAATCCGGGCCGGCGATGTCCTTGACGGTGACAAAGGCACTCAAGGGAACGCGCTCCCCCGCGCCGTTCTTGAGAAAGAAGAGGTCGATCTTTTCTTCATTGATCCGGTATTCGGGCTCGGCCTGTATATAGGCCTTGTAGAGACGACCGAAGCGGTTGAAGTCATTGACGTAGGAGCCGCCGAGAAAGGCGCCGACGGTGGTGTACATGTCGTTCAGCGACACCCCGGCCTTGAGCACCTTGTCGCGGTTGATTTCGATGTAACGCTGCGGCACGCTGGCCCGGAAAGTGGTGAACATCGAGCCGATCTCGGGACGTTGCAGCGCGGCCTGAATGAAATTCACCGTCTGGTTGGCCAGATAGTCAGGGGTGTTGCCGGCCCGGTCCTGCACCATCAGGGTGAACCCGGAGCCACTCCCGAGACCGGGGATCGGCGGCGGACCGAAGGCGAAGACCTGCGCCTCGTTCACCTCTGCTGCAAAATCCCGGTTCAAGGCCGCGACCAGCGCGTTGGCCGTCTTTTCCCGTTCATCCCAATCCTTCAGCGAAACGAAGATGAAGCCGGCATTGGACGACATGCTGCCGGAAATCAGGCTGAAGCCGGTCGCGGCGGTCACGAATTCGACCTCCTCGTGCTTGCCGATGATCGCTTCGACCTTCCTGACCACGGCATCGGAGCGCTGCAGCGAAGCCGCATCGGGCAACTGGATATTGACCATCAGGTAGCCCATGTCCTCACTGGGCATGAAGCCGCCCGGCAGCAGTTTCCCGAGAACACCCAGGCCGCCGGTCAGTACCAGGATAAAGACGAC
>LBIU01000143.1 GCA_000987445.1 Candidatus Accumulibacter adiacens
AACAAACGTCGGGGGCTTTGTGCGTTTACCGCCCCGTCGACCTGAAAGGCGCGTCCGCGGCGAATTGACGACGATACAGGACGACGGTACGGGGGCTTGTCCTCAGGTAGACATCTCGCTCAGGAACTCCGCTCCCTGGACAAGCAGTTCGCCGGATCGGCCAGGGACGCTTCCCCAACGGATTTCGTGGCGAGGCAACTGGTAGGTGTCGAGGCCGGCGGCAAGCCTGCGCAGGGTAGTCAGCTGGTAGCCCTGCTCCTGCCAGCCAAGCAGCAGTTTGTTGAAGACCGGCAGCAGTTTCATTCCTTCCAGTTCGGCGTGCAGGGTGAACACGTGGCCGTTGGCGGGGGCATCGCGTGTCAGCGCCAGGAGATGTTCATGGACATTGCTCTCGTCCACGCCGTCGAGGCCGATTATTTCGTCGAGGGTCGGCAGAGTGGTCGGCAGTTGCGGGCAACTAACGATTTCTGCGTTCCACACCGGCAGGAAGGGGTGCTTGCCGCGGCAGTCGGAGCTGTAGCTGAAGCCCAGGCGTTGCATCAGGCGCAGGGCGTGCGGATTCATCTGCCAGCCGGCCGCGCCATGTACCGAGGCTGCTTCGGCGAAGATTTCCGTGTAGCGCTTGGCTGCGAGCGCGAGCTCGCGCTGGGTCCAGCGCGCGTCGGCGTGGCGAACGCCATCCTGCCAGCGGATGTGGTCCCAGCAGTGGATGCCGGTCTCGAAGCCGGCATCGCGGACGCTGCGCAGGATGCCGGCGCAGCAGCGACCGATATCCGGACCTGGCAGCAAGGTACCGTACATCAGCGTTTTGAAACCGTAATGGGAGAGTACCGAGGTTCGCGACACCTTCTTCATGAAGCCGCGGCGGAAAACGCGCTTGATCGCGCGACCGGTGTGGTCCGGACCGAGCGAGAACAGGAACGTGGCGTCGGCGCGGTGACGGAGCAGTAGTTCGACAAGGCGCGGCACGCCGATCAGAGTGCCGCGGTAGGTGTCGACGTCTATCTTGAGGACGAGAGAGCGCATGGGTCAGTTTTAGGCGCCGTCAGTCCATCAGCCGGCGCGCTGCGGCGACGTCGCCACGGTAGGCCTCGAAAATACCGCGCAGGGCGTCCTCGAACGTCACGCGCGGCGCCCAATCCAGGTCGGCCATGGTGTTGGCGATTTTCGGTACGCGATGCTGGGTGTCCTGGTAGCCCTTGCCGTAGTACTCGGCTGAGGTCGTTTCGAGGACCTTGACCTTGGCCGCAGAGTCGGTGTATTCAGGGTAGTGCTTCGCCAGTTCCAGCATCAAGCCCGCCAGCTCGCGGATCGAGTAGTTGTTCGTCGGGTTGCCAATGTTGTAGATCTTGCCGTCGGCAATGCCGTCCTTGTTGTCGATGATCTTCATCAGCGCGTCGATGCCGTCGCTGACGTACGTGAAGGAGCGCTTCTGCGCGCCGCCATCGACCAACTTGATCGCTTCCCCGCGGACGATGTGGCCGAGGAACTGGGTGATCACCCGGGAGGAGCCTTCCTTGGGGGTGTGAATCGAGTCCAGGCCGGGGCCGATCCAGTTGAAGGGACGGAAGAGCGTGTACTGCAGGCCTTCCTGCTGGCCGTAGGCATGGATCACGCGGTCCATCATCTGCTTGGCGCAGGCGTAGATCCAACGCGGCTTGTTGATTGGGCCATAGATCAGTGGCGAACTTTCGGGATCGAACTCGGGGTCCTGGCTCATGCCGTAGACCTCGGAGGTGGAGGGGAAGACGACGCGCTTCTTGTACTTCACTGCGTGCCGGATGATCGGCAGGTTGGCCTCGAAGTCGAGCTCGAAGACACGCAGCGGCTCAGTGACGTAGGTCGCCGGAGTGGCGATAGCGACCAGCGGCAGGACAACGTCGCACTTACGGACGTGATACTCGATCCACTCCTTGCTGATCAGTATGTCGCCTTCGAAGAAGTGGAAGCGCGGGTTGTCGAGCAGGTCGGCGACGCGCTCGCGGTTGACGTCCATCCCGTAGACCTCCCAGTCGGTGGTGGCCAGGATGCGTTGTGAGAGATGGTGGCCGATGAAGCCGTTGATGCCGAGGATGAGGACTTTTTTCATGAGCGTCAGCTGGAAAGAGGGATAGGGTTTTGGCCCAGACGGGCGGGCAGGGCTGCGGGCGCGATGGCCTCGCCGTCCACTTCGAGCGACAGGATCTTGAGCACGCCGCCGTCGCCGCAGCGGGCAAACAGGCAAGCGCCGTCGGGATACAGCTCGGGCCGTCCGCTTGGGCCGCTGGCAGGGGGCCAATTTAGGCTGCGGGTGATGACGACGCGCTGCTCGCGGAAATCAAAAAAGGCGCCAGGGTAGGGCGGTGCGACGGCACGGATGAGGTTGTGCACTACCGCTGCCGGCTGTTGCCAGTCGATGCGCCCGTCCTCGGGTGTGCGACCGCCGAAATAGCTGCCGAGGCTCAGGTCAGGCTGTCGGTGCGGCGCGGTGCCGGCGAGCAGCGCCGGCAATACCCGGTGCAGCGCAAGCTCGGCGGCCACGGTCACCTTGCCAAAGACTTCGCCGGCCGTATCGTCGGGGAGGATAGGTACCGCCTGTTGGGCGACGATCTCGCCGGCGTCGGGCTTCTCGAGCATGCGGTGCAGGGTGGCGCCGGTTCCGCGTTCGCCATGGATCAGCGCCCAGTTCACCGGCACGCGGCCGCGGTAGCTGGGGAGCAGCGAGCCATGCATGTTGTAGGCCCCGTGCGTCGGGAGGGCCAGCAGCGCCGGCTTGAGCATCAACCGATAGTAGAAGGAGAAGAAGAAATCGGGCTGCAGCGTGCGCAGGCGGGCGGTGAATTCAGGCGTGTTGGGGTCGGCGGGGGTAGCCACCGGAAGGTCGTAATCGCGCGCCAGGTCGGCGACGCATTCGAACCAGATATTCTCGGCCGGGTTGTCCGCATGTGTCACCACCAGCGCGACGTCTACGCCCTGCGCCAGCAACACGCGCAGGCAGCGGGCGCCGACGTTGTGGTAGGCGAAGACGACCGCCCGCACTGGCTGCACTGGCCGTGGAGTGCCGCTCATTGTTCTCCTTCGAGGATCGCTTCGATCAGATAGCGTGGGCGGTGGCGTACCTGCTGGTAAACGCGGCCGACGTATTCGCCGAGCAGGCCGATGCCGAACAATGCCAGCCCGATCAGGAAGAACATCAATGCAAAGAGGGTGAACAGGCCCTCGGCCTCTGGGCCAACGACCAGCCGGCGAACGATCAGCAGCACGAACAGCGCCGCCGAGCCAAGCGATACGACGATGCCGAGCATCGAGAACCACTGCAGCGGCACCAGCGAGAAGCCGGTCATCAGGTCGAAGTTGAGGCGGATCAGGCTGTAGATCGAATACTTGGATTCGCCGGCGGCGCGCTCCTCGTGCTCGACGATCACTTCCGCCGGGTGGCGGGCGAAGGTGTAGGCCAG
>LBIU01000144.1 GCA_000987445.1 Candidatus Accumulibacter adiacens
GGATTGGGCGGTCGGGCGGGATGGTCATCAGGCTGCATGTCCGAGGGATCGGTCGAGGCGCGGAGGTGGCGACGGCAGTGGTCTCCACGCGGCGGTGTCGCCATCGAGCAAGTGGCTATTCTATCTTCCCGGAAAGGGCCCGGCGGCGCGGATGCGATGCCCGCCGTACAACAGCTCGCTGGCCTGCTCCCGCCAGTACGAGAGCGCCTGATAGTACCCCTGCCAGACACAACCGTTGCAGCCTCGGCCACAACAGCTGTCCGGTACCGGCGGCGGAGGGCGCAGCTCGACGCCTTGCTGCTGGAGCAGGGCGTGGATTTCGCCGATGATGGCCTGCGCCTTTGCCAGGTCATTCATGGGTCGGGAAAATGCGTCGGGAAGGTCGTTGCTTGCGGGCATCATGGCACTGGTCTGGCGTCGGCTGGAGAGGGCTGGCAAGTATCCGTAATGGCGGGAATTCCGTAGCGCGTCTGCGGCCGTCATCGATCAAGAACCAAGAATGCCACAAACGATGGCCAAGGCACTGACGAGGGTCAACACGGAGCCTATCGGAAGGCGCCGCTCGGCACTTGGTATGTGCTGCAGCCCTTGCCAGACGAGCAAGGCAGGTTGATACTGAGTCGCTCTTTCCGGCCATGCAAGGATTTTCCGATGGGGCTGCGGCTTGTCACGGGAGCGGAAACTCAAATCCTGGCGATCGGCGGGCTCGTGCAGCCGGTGCTCCACGCTCACTGGTGTGCGCTTCGATTGGCGGTCGTACTCCTCCTGGCGGGATCACTTGGCCTTTGCTCAGCGCTTCCCGCGTTGGCAGCGGATCCGCAGGAACAGGAAGTCTTCGTTACGCAGGGAACCGGCAGCCCCGTCTTCTCTGACCGGCCGCAACCTGGCGCCACGCCGGTGCGCTTGCCACCGATCAACGTCGTCGAGCCTCTTTCCCCGTCGGAAGTCCTTACCAACCCTCGATCAGCAAAGGAAGACGGCCAGCCAGTGCCAGCAACGCCCGCTTACCGCAGCTTCCGCATCGTCTCGCCGGAAGACAACGGCAGTGTGGCTGCCAACAGCGCGCGCTTCGAGGTGCGCGTTGCCGTCGAGCCTGCGCTGCAACTCGGGGCGGGGCATGCGATCATGGTCAGCGTCAACGGCCAGCTGGTCGGGCAGCGCTTCACCGCCAGCGAGTTCACGATTCCTCCCGAGTTCTGGGGTGACACGCTACCGTCGGCCAACCAGCGCCAGCAACTCAAGGCGACTATCGTCGACCGCAACGGCGTGGTGCTCGAGCAGGCCGCGCCCGTGACCTTCATCCTGCGCTATCGGGCTGTTGGCTATCAGCGACCGTGGCACGGGCCGGGGTATCGACCACGGCCGACACCGCTGCCGATCGAAAAGCCAAAGCCGCCACCCGCGCAGCCCTTTGATCCGTGGGAGCAGAAATTCGAGCAGGAGGGGCTGCGCTTTTACGAACCGCATGCACGGCCTGGGCGGGATGGGCATCGCGTCGAGAAGCCGGGACGTGGCGAGGGTCGTTGACGGTGCGCCGCCGCTTGTCGTCGAGCGTGCTCGCCCCGGCTAGAGCGTCCGTGCAGCATCTGCCGTGCGCCGAGCACGGTCGGCAACTCGTTCACAGCCCAGCGCTGCGCGCGGCACAGGTTTCGAGCCACTAATTATTGCTGTAGAATCCTGTCCTTTTCGTATGCAACGCGGCGGATTGGTAGCGCGGGCGCGGATGCGAAACCGAAGTGAGTGAAGTTTCCCGAAGGCGTATTCGCTAATCGCTCGCCTGCGGGTGGTTGGCGAACACTCATCATGATCGCCTGCCCCGTGACCGTCGCCGCTTGCGAATGTTGACGCGTACGCAGGATGCTTTCTGTCTCTTCGCTCTGGCGGCTCAATGCCGCATTGTCCGAAGGCGCTGGTTTTTTGGCCGAGCCAGAACTCACACCTTTCAGCCCGTATCACAAGGATTCTTTATGGAAACGAACGCCGCTAATACTGACACTGAAGCAGTCGCCGAGACCGGCGCCGCTGCAGAAGCCGCCGTAAACCCTCTCGAGCGCCGTCTTGATCTGTCGATCGCCCTCGCGGACCTCGATAAGGAAGTCGATCAGCGTCTGAAGCGCCTCGGCAAGAATATGAAGATGCCTGGCTTTCGCCCCGGCAAGGTGCCGGCCAGCATCGTTCGGCAGCAATACGGTGACCAGGCTCGCCATGAGGCGCTCAGCGAGGCGCTCGGGAACCTGTTCAGCGAGCAAGTGACGAAGCAGCAGTTGCGCGTGGCCGGCAGCCCGAACATCGAGAGCAAGAACGGTGACAGCACGACGCACATGGAGTTTTCGGCGGTCTTCGAAGTCTTTCCCGAGATCACGGTCAAGGATCTGTCGGATATGGAAGTCCAGCGTCCGGTTCTTGAGGTCGGTCCAACGGAGGTCGACGGCACGATCGAGATCCTGCGCAAGCAGCGGGTACGCTATGAGCCGGTCGATCGGGCTGCCGCCAGCGGCGACCGGGTGAGCATCGACTTTCTGGGCAGAAAGGATGGCGTGCCTTTCCAGGGCGGGGAGGGCAAGGATTATCAGTTCGTGCTCGGTGAAGGCAAGATGCTGGCCGACTTCGAGGCGGCGGTGATCGGCACCCCGCCGGGCGAAAGCAAGTCCTTCGATATGACCTTTCCCAGCGAGTACTTCTCCAAGGAACTGGCCGGTCAGACAGTGACTTTCGACGTGACGGTGAAGGAAGTTGGCGAGCCGGTACTGCCGGAAGTCGATGCCGACTTCGCCAAGGGACTGGGCGTCGAAGATGGCGACCTGGTCAAGATGCGGGCCGAGATCGAGGGCAATCTCAAGCGCGAGGTCAAGAAGCGCCTGCAGGCGAAGATTACCGGCCAGGTCATGGATTCGCTGCTCGAGGCCAATCCGGTCGACGTTCCGGGGGCGCTGGTCGACCGTGAGATCGAACGTCTGAAGGATCTGGCCCGTCAGGACATGGAGCAGCGTGGGATGAAGGTCAAGGACCTGCCGATGCAGCGCGAATGGTTCGTCGATCAGGCGACGCGCCGGGTGCGACTTGGTCTGGTTCTTGCCGAGATCGTCAAGCAGCACGAGTTGCAGGCGAAGCCGGAGCAGGTGCGGGCGCTGGTCGAGGAGTCTGCGCAGAGCTACGAACATCCGGAGGAAGTCGTCCGCTGGTACTATGCGCAGCGCGAGCGTCTCGGTGATTTCGAGAGCGCGGCGATCGAAGCCAATGTGGTGGACTGGATGCTGGCCGGCGTGAAAGTGGTCGACACCCCGGTCGCCTTCGGCGAATTGATGGGGCAGCCGGGGCAGCCGTCCTGAACGCGCAGAACTCGCGCAGCAGAGGAGTAGAGATGAACATGGACCATGGCAGCAACTGGGATCCGCAGGCGCTGGGCCTGGTCCCGATGGTGATCGAGCAGAGCGGTCGCGGCGAGCGCGCTTACGACATCTACTCGCGCCTGCTCAAGGAGCGCGTCATTTTCCTGGTCGGTCCGGTGAATGATTCGACCGCCAATCTGGTGGTGGCGCAACTGCTCTTCCTGGAGGCGGAGAATCCTGACAAGGATATCCATTTCTATATCAACTCGCCGGGCGGTTCGGTGTCGGCTGGCTTGTCGATCTACGACACCATGCAGTTCATCAAGCCCGAAGTGTCGACCCTGTGCATGGGGCAGGCCTGCTCGATGGGGGCGTTTTTGCTCGCCGCTGGTGCGCACGGCAAGCGCTTTGCCTTGCCCAATTCGCGCGTGATGATCCACCAACCAATGGGTGGCTTCCAGGGACAGGCTTCGGATATCGCGATTCATGCCAAGGAAATCCTGGCGCTGCGCGCCAAGCTCAACGAGTTGATGGCCCATCACAGCGGCCAGGCGATCGAGCGTATTGAACGCGACACCGACCGTGACAATTTCCTTTCGGCCCAAGAAGCGGCAGAATACGGTCTGATCGACAAGGTACTGGCCAATCGGGATGCGGCTTGAGCGCGCGTCCAGGCGGTGTCCATACGTGTCCCTACGGATTGACAGTGAGGTAGGTCGAGATGTCAGAAAAGAAAAGTGGCAGTGAGAAACTGCTCTACTGCTCGTTCTGTGGCAAGAGTCAGCATGAAGTCAAGAAACTGATTGCCGGGCCGTCAGTGTTTATCTGTGACGAGTGTATCGAGCTCTGCAACGACATTGTCCGTGACGAGGTCGCCGGTGAGCAGGGTGGCAAGGGAGCCGAGGGCGACCTGCCGACCCCGAAGGAAATCGCCGCTCTCCTCAATCAGTACGTGATCGGTCAGGAGCAGGCCAAGCGCATTCTGTCGGTGGCCGTCTACAACCACTACAAGCGCTTGCGTCATCATGGCAAGAACAAGGACGAGGTCGAACTTGCGAAGAGCAACATTCTCCTCATCGGTCCGACGGGGTCGGGCAAGACCTTGCTCGCACAGACCCTGGCGCGGATGCTCGACGTGCCGTTTGTAATGGCTGACGCGACCACATTGACCGAGGCCGGCTACGTCGGCGAGGACGTCGAGAACATCATTCAGAAGCTGTTGCAGAAAGCCGATTACGACACCGACAAGGCGCAGCGCGGCATCGTTTACATCGACGAAATCGACAAGATCTCGCGCAAGTCCGACAACCCGTCCATTACCCGCGACGTGTCCGGCGAGGGCGTGCAGCAGGCGCTGCTCAAGCTGATCGAAGGCACGGTGGCTTCGGTGCCGCCGCAGGGGGGGCGCAAGCATCCGAACCAGGACTTCGTGCAGGTCGATACGACCAACATTCTGTTCGTCTGTGGTGGTGCCTTCGATGGTCTCGAAAAGGTCATCCGTGACCGCTCGGAGCGGGGCGGCATTGGCTTTGGTGCCGAGGTCAAGAGCAAGGACAATAAGAAGGCGATCGGCGAAGTGCTGCGCAGCGTCGAGCCGGAGGATTTGATCAAGTTCGGTTTGATTCCCGAACTTATCGGTCGGCTGCCGGTGGTTGCCACGCTTGAGGAGTTGTCGGCGGCGGCGCTGGTTGAGATTCTCGTTGAGCCCAAGAACGCGCTGGTCAAGCAGTATCAGAAGCTTTTCGCAATGGAAGGCGTGGGGCTCGAAATCCGTCCGGCGGCGATGACGGCGATCGCCAGAAGAGCGCTGGAGAGGAAGACTGGCGCACGTGGTTTGCGTTCGATTCTAGAGTCGATTCTGCTCGATACGATGTACGAACTTCCCGGTATGGACAATGTCTCAGAAGTCGTTATCGACGAGAATGCCATCGTCGGCGATGCCCAGCCGATCCTGATCTACACGGGTCAACCCAAGGTTTCTGGCGGCAACTGATGTCCTGGCCGCGGCCTGCGGCTTGAAATACGGGTCCGCGCCACCATCTGAAGGCACGAACCTCAACCTGAAGGGCACAATCGATGTCTGCAACCCCCAAGTTGGCTACCGAGCCAGTCGAGCTGCCGTTGTTGCCTCTGCGCGACGTGGTGGTTTTCCCGCACATGGTCATTCCGCTCTTCGTTGGGCGGCCGAAGTCGATAAAGGCTCTCGAAGTGGCGATGGAAGCGGGTAAGAGCATACTGCTCGTCGCCCAGAAATCTGCCGTCAAAGACGAACCGGAAGCGGAGGACCTGTATGACATTGGCTGTGTGGCCAATATCCTGCAGATGCTCAAGCTTCCCGACGGGACGGTAAAAGTGCTGGTCGAAGGCGTCCAGCGCGCGCGTCTGGAGGCCATAGAATCCCGCGACGAGATGTTCTTCGCGCGCGCTCGCTCGGTGCTCGCCGATGACGGCGTCAATCACGAGGTCGAGGCGCTGCGGCGTGCGGTGATCGCTCAGTTCGACCAGTACGTGAAACTCAACAAGAAGATCCCGCCGGAGATCCTGACCTCGATCGCCGGTATCGAAGAGGCTGGGCGTCTGGCCGACACCATCGCCGCACACTTGCCTCTGAAGCTCGAGCAGAAGCAGGAAGTCCTCGAGATGTTCGATATCCGCGCGCGCATCGAGCGCCTGCTGACGCAACTCGAAGCGGAGATCGACATCCTGCAGGTGGAGAAGCGAATCCGCGGGCGCGTCAAGCGCCAGATGGAAAAGAGCCAGCGCGAGTACTACCTCAATGAGCAGGTCAAGGCGATCCAGAAAGAGCTCGGCGAGGGTGAAGATGGCGCCGACATGGAGGACCTCGAGAAGAAGGTCAAGCTTGCCGGCATGGGCAAGGAAGGGCTCGCCAAGGCCCAGGCAGAACTCCGCAAGCTCAAGCTGATGTCGCCGATGTCGGCCGAAGCAACGGTGGTGCGCAATTTCATCGAAACGCTGATCGGCCTGCCGTGGCGTAAGCGGACGCGCACCAGCAAGGATCTGGCGGCCGCGGGAAAGATTCTCGACACCGATCACTGGGGCCTTGAAAAGGTCAAGGAACGGATCATCGAGTATCTCGCCGTCCAGCAGCGCGTCGACCGACTCAAGGCGCCGATTCTATGCTTGGTCGGCCCTCCCGGCGTCGGCAAGACTTCGCTCGGGCAGTCGATAGCGCGAGCGACCGGCCGCAAGTTTGTGCGCATGAGCCTGGGCGGCGTTCGCGATGAGGCTGAAATCCGTGGCCATCGGCGGACTTACATCGGCTCGATGCCGGGCAAGATCCTGCAGAACATGAGCAAGATCGGTGTCAAGAATCCGCTCTTCCTGCTCGACGAAGTCGACAAGATGGGCCAGGATTTTCGTGGCGATCCGAGTTCGGCGCTGCTCGAAGTCCTCGATCCGGAGCAGAACTCCACTTTCGTCGATCACTACGTTGAAGTCGAGTACGATCTGTCGGAAGTGATGTTCGTCGCCACGGCCAACACCCTGAACATACCGGCGCCCTTGCTGGACCGCATGGAAGTGATCCGGCTGTCAGGCTATACCGAGGACGAAAAGGTCAACATCGCGCAGCGTTATCTGCTGCCCAAGCAGATCAAGAACAATGGGCTGCGGGCTGGCGAACTGACCGTCGCCGAGAACGCGCTGCGCGATATCGTTCGCTACTACACACGTGAGGCGGGCGTTCGCTCGCTCGAGCGGGATATTTCGAAAATCTGTCGCAAGGTGGTCAAGACGCTGCTGCTCAGACGGAGTCAGCAGAAAGTGGCCGTCAGTGCGCGCAACCTCGACAAGTTCCTCGGTGTTCGACGCTTCAACTTTGGCGTCGCCGAGCGTGAAAACCAGGTTGGTCAAGTGACCGGACTGGCATGGACCGAGGTTGGAGGCGAGTTGCTGACCATCGAGTCGGTGGTCCTGCCGGGCAAGGGCAAGACGACCACCACCGGCAAGCTCGGTGAGGTGATGCAGGAGTCGGTCCAGGCGGCCGTTTCGGTGGTGCGCAAGCGTGCCGGATCACTGGGCATTGATCACGACTTCTATCAGAAGAGCGATATCCACATCCATCTGCCGGAAGGCGCGATCCCCAAGGACGGTCCTTCCGCCGGTGTCGGAATCTGCACGGCGCTGGTTTCGGTGCTCACGGGTATTCCGGTGTGCTGCGACGTGGCGATGACCGGAGAGATCACTCTGCGCGGCGAGGTCCTGCCGATTGGTGGCCTCAAGGAGAAGCTCCTGGCAGCGGTACGCGGTGGTCTGGCGCGGGTGTTGATCCCGGAGGAAAACGTCCGGGATCTGGCCGAGATTCCGGACAATATCAAGAACAAGCTGGAGATCATCCCGGTCAGGTGGATTGACCAGGTCTTGGCGCACGCGCTCGAACGCAAGCCTGAGCCGCTCTCCGGAGAAGCGGCGCCGACGCCGACGCCGGCGGTCGCGGGAACAGCGTCCGAAGGCACTTCGCCAGCCGGGCAGGCGGTGCTCACGCACTGAGTTTCGGCTCGGCCGCAGAACACGCGGGAAGGGGCGTTCTACTTTTCGGCCCTCTTCCTGCTTTTCCAGCGCGGCGTGAGCGGACTGGAAGCGCTGCGAAGGCCGCAATGCGGTCTGGCCAAGCGCCGACGGATGCGATAGACTCGCGCTTCTTTGCTTGGATCATACGACGGGTGCTTAGCTCAGTTGGTAGAGCGCTAGCCTTACAAGCTGGATGTCGGCGGTTCGAGCCCGTCAGCACCCACCAGCATCAGGGGTCTTGCAGCAATTGGAGTGGTAGTTCAGTTGGTTAGAATACCGGCCTGTCACGCCGGGGGTCGCGGGTTCGAGTCCCGTCCACTCCGCCATTGCCAATAGGGCGAACGCAAGTTCGCCTTTTTTCTTGTATCGACAATATTTCAATGAATTAGCAGGCCACAGCCATGATCTTCGATGCCGTTCGCAATAACAAGAGAGTCGTCCAGGTATTTCTTGCCCTGATCACCTTGCCATTTGCCTTCTGGGGTGTCGACTCGTATGTCCGCGATTCCGGCGCCGGTACGGACTTGGCCAGTGTCGGTGACTCGAAGATCACTATGCAGCAGTTCGATCAGGCATGGCGGGTGCAGCAGGATCGGCTGCGGCAGGCCTTGGGTGCCAATTTCGATGCGGCGGCCGTGAATACGCCGGAAGCACGCTCGGCGGTGTTGAACGCGCTGGTGGATCAGCGCCTCTTGCTGCTCGAAGCGTCCAAGGGTCGGCTTGTCGCCAGCGACGACGCGCTGCGGGAGGTGATTAGCAAGATTCCCGCCTTGCAGGAAGACGGGCAGTTCTCGATGACGCGCTATCAGGCCGCGCTTGCGGCGCAAGGCATGTCCCAGCCACAGTTCGAAGCGCAGTTGCGTCAGGATCTCACCTTGCAGCAACTGGTGGCTGCGATTGGCGAGACCGCCATCATCGCTAGCGGCGTCACCGATGAGATGCTGCGCATTCAAGCAGAGGAACGCCAGGTTGCCGAGCTGCGTTTCGCCCCGGAGAAGTTCGCTGGCCAGGTGAAAATCGATTCGGCGGCGGTCGAGAAATATTACGACGAGAACAAGAAGCGCTTCGAAATCCCGGAACAGGCGAAGGCGGAATATGTGGTTCTTTCGCTTGAAGCGTTGATGGACAAGCTGGCCGTCAGCGATGCCGAAGTCAGCGCTTGGTACGAAAGTCATAAAGATCGCTACCAGCGGGCCGAAGAGCGGCGCGCGAGCCACATCCTGATCCTCGTCGATGCGGACCAGAACGAGGAAACGGCCAAAGCCAAAGCAGACGGTATCCTCAAGGAACTTCGGGAATCGCCGGATAGGTTTGCCGCACTGGCCAAACAGCATTCGCAGGATCCGGGCTCCGCGCAAAAAGGCGGAGATCTCGGCTTCTTTGGCCGCGGGATGATGGTCAAACCCTTCGAAGAGACGGTTTTCAAACTCCAGGAGGGCGAGATTTCCGGTGTCGTGCGCTCGGACTTCGGCTTTCACATCATCCAGCTGACGGGAAGCAAAGCGGGCGCGCAACGCGCGCTGGCCGAAGTGCGCTCCGAGCTCGAGGACGAACTGAAGCGTCAGACAGCCTCACGCCAGTTTGCCGAAGCCGCGGAGGCGTTCAGCAACATGGTCTATGAGCAACCCGATAGCTTGGCGCCGGTTGTCGAGAAATTCGACCTGACGATCCGGCATTCGGGCTGGTTGCCGCGCGACCCGAGTCCGCAAGCGCTGGCCAGTCTGGGCGAGCTGGGCAACGAGAAACTTCTGACGGCCTTGTTTTCGGCTGACTCTCTGAAGAACAAGCGCAATACCGAAGCCATTGAGGTCGCGCCGAACGTACTGTTGTCGGCCCGCGTAGCGGAGTATCAAGCGGCGAGCACCAGGCCTCTTGCCGAGGTGCGCGGGGATATCGAGGCAACTCTGAAGGCGCAAGAAGCGGCTGCACTCGCCCGTCAAGCAGGTGAGGCCAAGCTCAGCGCTCTGCAACAGGCGGGCAGTGAAAGCAAGGCGGATGCGGATTGGGGCCCGGTCACGAGTGTTTCGCGACTCGAGCGCCAGCAGCTGCCGGTGGCGGCGCTGCAGGCGATTTTCCGCGCCAACGTTGAGAAATTGCCAACCTATGTCGGCGCACAAGCGGCTGACGGCACCTACCTGCTCTACCAGATCAGCAAGGTCGGCCAGCCGGCCGTGGTCGACGAAAAGCGGCGCGAAGCGCTGCAGAGTGAGTACAGCACGATTCTCGGCCAGGAGGATTTCGCCGCTTATCTCGCTGGTTTGCGCTCGCGTTACAAGATCGATATCAACCAGTCCGCTCTGGATAGCAAGCAGCGCTAGGCCAGTTGGCGAACAGGCCA